>DUNJ01000122.1 GCA_012839395.1 Tepidimicrobium sp. | reverse complement strand
TACACTATATATGTTTACATATAGGTTTATCTTACTATGTCCCAAATAGTAAGTCTCCACGAAGGTAGGGTCAACGCCTGCAGTTGCTGGGGGTAAGAAGGATGGGGCGATCTGCAATGGCATGCAGGCGTTGACCCTACCTTCGTGGAGACTTACTATTTGGGACATAGTAAGATAAACCTATATGTAAACATATATAGTGTAGCCTGCCTTGAGTGGCCTTGGCGGATGATAAGTTCAGCTTTCTTAACTTAGGGCCCAAGTTAGAAAAGTTATGTTATCGAAACCAAGACTGCAAAAGAGGCTAAGGATTAGACTGGGTTGTAGAGGAAAACTCCTAGACTGTTTGCGCAAAGGTATATTGAGGATTACAGTGCGGACTAAGTGGTAATCTAGTTCTATTAATGGCGACATGATAGTGATAAAATTAAAGGGTAACCGCTGTTTTGGCGACAGACAGTTTTTATCAGGGAAATCCTGCTAGACCTTAAGCCGTAAGATTTACTCAATATACTGCCACTTTTGGGCTGATGGCATTATGCTATCAGCTTTTATTATCGATTATTTTTGGGGGTATTTTCTTTCAAATGGGAAAAAAGAATGAAAACCATAGTTTTATAAGCAAATACAATATTAGATGGGTAGTGTTGATAACCATATGGACATTTGTTTTGGCAATTGTATTTACAATAATAACTGAAGGTTTGGTTAAAAATCTAAGTATATTGTTGGCATTTATAATACTTATATTTATTATATTGGTAGGAATATTTTTTGACATAATCGGAATAGCGGTAACGAGTGCCAAGGAAAAGCCTTTTCATGCAATGGCTGCTAATAGGGTTGGAGGGGCAAGGTATGCTATTAGGCTGGTTAGGAATGCAAGCCAAGTTTCAAATTTTTGCAATGACGTAATCGGCGATATAAGCGGAATAGTAAGCGGGGCTATAGGCGCTACAATTATCTATAAATTAGTCAATATCTATAGCATAGGTAATGCGAGCATATTAAGTATAATTATTACCTCCCTAGTTGCGGCCTTTACGGTCGGAGGCAAGGCTTTTGGGAAGAATGTGGCTATATCTAATTCGGAGAATATCATCTTTAAGATCGCTAAGCTGTTCAATTTTGTAGAAAGAAGACTTAAATTGGATATGTTGCCAGATACTAAAAATAATAAAAGATAATAGATAAACAAAGGAGGTTCTATGACAAGAAGAGCAGATGTACTACTTTTTGAAAAGGGTTTGGTGGATTCTAGGGAAAAGGCTAAGCGGATTATTATGGAAGGAGTAGTATTCGTAGGCGATAAAAGGATAGACAAACCGGGGGAGAGGATAGATGTAGATAGTCCTATAAGGATTAAAAAAAACCCTATTACTTTTGTAAGTAGGGGGGGATTAAAGCTTAAAAAGGCAATCGGTGTTTTCAACATAGATTTAAAGAATAAAGTTGCTATGGATATAGGGGCTTCTACTGGAGGATTTACCGATTGTTTGCTCCAGGAAGGAGCTAAGAAGGTATATGCTATAGACGTGGGGTATGGCCAATTGGATTGGAAATTGCGACAAGATCCTAGGGTTATAGTTATGGAGCGAACCAATATAAGATATGTGACAAGAGATGATATCCCCGAACTATTGGATTTCATTGCCATAGACGTATCCTTTATTTCATTAACCCTTGTGTTGCCGGTAGCAAAAGAACTATTATCCGATGGTGGTAGCATAGCGGCATTGGTAAAACCTCAATTCGAGGCAGGAAGGGAGAAAGTTGGAAAAAAAGGTGTGGTAAGGGAGAAGGGGGTTCACCTAGAAGTTATAAGGTCTATGGTTGAATTTTGTAATACCATAGATTTAAGAGTAATCGGTTTGGATTTTTCGCCCATTGTTGGTGCTGCAGGAAATATTGAATTTTTAATCCATATTGTAAAAGATACAGGAGAACAATCTGTTGAAGATAAATTGATATTGAAGGTTGTAGATGAGGCGCATAATAGGTTGCGATAATGTTATTTGGGTATTTCGGTTCACAAGGAGGCAAATATGAAAAAATATACTAGGCAAAGGATTATATTAGATCTAATAGAGAATATAGAAATAGAGACCCAGGAGGAATTGGGAGAGCATCTATTAAAAAGAGGGATTGAAATTACACAAGCCACTATATCCAGGGACATAAAGGAATTAAGGCTGGTTAAGGTCTTGACTCCTGAGGGAAAGTATAAGTATGCAACTATGGATAGTCAGCATGAGGGTATTAATGAGCGGTTGATAAATATATTTAGGAGTTCTGTGCTGAATGTGAATAAGGCGGAAGGTATAATAGTGATAAAGACTTTGCCTGGTGCTGCTCAAGTTTGTGCTTCTGCATTGGATAATTTTAAGATGGAGGGAATTGCAGGGACTATTGCGGGAGACGATACCATATTTATAGCTATTAGCCATAGAGATATGGTGGACAAAACCTTCAAAACTATTCAGGGCCTGCTTAAATAATCGGGGGGTATGAATATGATAGTTGAGTTAAATATTAGTAACTTTGCTATTATAGATGATTTGAATATAAGCTTTACGAAAGGATTTAATGTACTGACTGGAGAAACGGGAGCAGGAAAATCAATTATAGTGGAGGGTATCAATCTAATTTTGGGGCAAAGGGCTAGCAGGGATTTTATCAGAAGAGGAAAACCAAAAGCAACCTTAGAGGGGCTATTTTATCTAGAAGGTTTGGTGAAGAATAACGTAAAATCAATACTAGATGAGTATGGAATCGACATAGATCCAAGAAATTATCTATTGATTTCTAGGGAGATTTACGCTAGTGGGAGAAGCGTATCGAGAATCAATGGCAGAACTGTAACATTGGGTATGCTAAATAGAGTTACTACTAATTTGGTAGATATCCATGGGCAACATGAGCATCAATCCCTATTAGATATAGAAAACCATATAAGAATTGTAGATAGCTTTGGGGATGATGAGCTGAAGATATTATTGGATACGTTTAGAACCAAGTACGATATGCTTAAAAATGAACAAAAAAGGTTGAAAGCTCTTTCTTTAGACGATATTGAAAAAGATAGAGAGATAGATTTATTGAGATATCAGATAGATGAGATAGATGCTGCTGATTTAGCAAATTTTGATGAAAAAAGTATCTTTAAGGAATATAAGAAGCTTTCAAACATTAAGGAAATCGGGTACGAATTAGGGCAAGTTGTGGATATTATAGATAATGATGATTACAATAAAAAATCAATAATCGATAGCATAAATATGTGTATTAGCAATATGCAAAACATAATAGAATATGATAGCAAATTGCAGGAATATAGTGAAGTTTTAGAAGATATAAATTTTGAAATTCAGGATATATTTATGGATATGAGGGGTTATTTAGGAAAATTGGATATAGACGATGAAAGGTTGAGTTTTTTAGAGGAAAGGATAGACACCATAAATGGATTAAAACGAAAATATGGTAACACAATTGATGAGATACTTAAATACAAAGCTAGAATTGAAAAAAGGTTACAGGATCTATTGAATAATGAAAAACTGATAGAAGAGATAAAGAAGAAAATCGATATTCTTGAAAAGGAGCTGATAGATTGTTGCAGTAAGATAACTAGAATAAGGATGAATTTAAGTGGTATCATAGAGGAATCCATTATGAAAGAGTTAAATGAACTCAATATGAATAATGTTGTATTTAAAGTGGATATAAAGCAGCTGGAGCAGTTTTCATACAATGGCAAGGATAGAGTAGAGTTTTTGATTTCTACAAACAAAGGAGAAGATTTAAAACCTCTTTCTAAGATAGTGTCAGGGGGAGAAATGTCCAGAATAATGCTAGCATTTAAAAATATTTTGGCAAAATATGATGGAGTTCCTTGTTTAATATTCGATGAAATCGATACTGGAATAAGCGGGAGGACAGCTCAAGTTGTGGGTGAAAAGATTGAAAGGCTTTCGAATAATCACCAAATTATCTGTATATCTCATCTACCGCAGATAGCTGCTCTTGCAGATACCCATTTTGTGATTAAAAAAGAAGTGGATGAGGGAAAAACCAATACTGTAGTAAAACGGCTTAAAGATGATGAACGAGTGGAGGAATTGGCAAGATTATTGGGTGGAGTGGATTTAACCGATACCACAAAGCTTCATGCAAAAGAGATGTTGGAGATGTCAAAAACGTTTAAAAATACCATATAATTCAAAACACTTTGGGTTACCAAAGTGTTTTTTTATTGCCAAAATGTATTTTCCTTTACATAATAAATAAAATTTAAAAAGAATAAATAGGAACAAAAAAGGCTAAAGTATACTTACGATAAAAATGCTGAGGAGGTGAATGAGTTTAAGGATTATAGAGGAGTGATTGCATTTGAATAGATATAAAGAAAATAGGAAGATATTTTTCTGGTTAATATTAACTTTTTCTTTTTGTTATATATTCAAAGTTACAAGTATATTCTACTACCCTGCTGAAATTAAGATTGCAAAAGGAGAGGAAAAGGATATTGAAGTATCTTTTCCATTTTCTTTAAATGTAAAAGATGAAGATTCAATAGTGCAATCTGTATCCAATAAAGATTCTATTAAAACATTTAAAAAGACCTACAAAATAGATGGATTAAATACTGGAAAAGCAAAGTTTCAATTGAAACTTTTAGGATTGATTCCAGTAAAAAAAGTAAATGTAAATGTGGTTAATAGACAACTATTGACTCCCGGAGGTAATGCAGTAGGTGTAAGATTAAATACAAAAGGTGTATTGGTAGTTGCAGTCACCAATATTTTAGGAGTAGATGGAAAAAAGTATAGTCCAGCTAAGGATGCTGGTATTAAAATAGGAGATAGCATATTAGAGGTAGATGACATAGCTGTAAAAGATGCTGAGCACATAGTACAGCTTTTAAATAGGGTTCAGGACAAAAAAGTTAAGGTTACGGTTGAAAGAAATAAAAAAAGATTTGAAACAGAAATTACGCCTATAAAGAGTATGCAAGATAACTATTATAGATTTGGAATATGGGTTAGAGATAAAACTGCCGGAATTGGAACTCTGACTTTTTATAATAATGAAAGTAAGGTTTTTGGAGCTTTAGGGCATGGTATAACAGATGCGGATACTGGTAATTTATTGGACGTGGAACATGGCAATATAATGAATGCAAAAATAGCCAATATAGAGCAAGGTAAAAGGGGAATTCCTGGAGAAATCAAAGGAGTATTTTACGAAACTGAGAATGTAATGGGAGATATAACCAAAAATTCCTCTTTCGGCATATACGGGGTGTTGAATGATGATTTTATAAAGTCCAACAAGGCAAGATCAATGCCCATAGGATTTAAAGAAGAAGTGAAAGCTGGAAAAGCTCATATTTTAACTACAGTTGATAATAATAAGGTGGAAAGATTTGAAATTGAAATATTAAAATTGCAGTCGCAAAAATACCCTGCACAAAAGAGCATGACAATTAAGGTAACGGATAAAAAATTACTACAAAAAACCGGCGGAATAGTCCAAGGAATGAGCGGTAGTCCGATAATACAGGGAAATAATATAATTGGGGCCATAACTCATGTTTTTGTGAACGATCCAACAAAAGGATACGGGATATATGTGGAATGGATGCTGGAACAAATCGAATCAAATTATCAATTAAACAAGAAATTTGCAAATAGCATAAATGGATAGGCAGAAGCCTATCTTTTTATTTGAAAATTAATCATATAAAAGAAGGAAATTTTAAACATATGTCGAATAATAAGTAGTAGGGAAAAAAGATAAATAGGGGGGTTATCTAATTGGAAAAAGCAACAGTCTTAATTGTAGACGATAACAAGGAGTTTTGCGATATTTTACGCAGCTTTATTGAAAAGGATGAACAATTTGAGGTAGTGGGGATAGCTAGGGATGGATTGGAAGCTCTAGATAAGATATCCGAAGAACAGCCAGACGTTTTGATATTGGACGTAATAATGCCTCATTTGGATGGTTTGGGAGTATTGGAGAAAATGCGGAGTTTGGAGTTAAAAAAACGGCCTAAAGTCCTCATGCTCTCGGCAGTAGGACAGGATAAAATAACTCAAAGGGCAATCGAGTTGGGTGCGGACTATTACGTAGTTAAACCTTTCGATTTTGAGGTGTTTGTACAGCGTTTAAAACAAGTTATAAGCACTGATGGATTGGATTCTAGACTTAAGAATAGCTATATAAAGATGTCTATATTAGATGAGGCCAACATAGACACGGCGACAAGTTTAGAAGCTAGGATTACAAATGTAATTCATGAAATAGGTGTGCCTGCTCATATAAAGGGATATCAATATTTAAGAGAAGCTATTATAATGGTTATTCAAGATATGGAGCTACTAGGGGCTGTGACCAAGGAATTGTATCCAAATATAGCCGATGTATATAATACTACTCCAAGTAGAGTGGAAAGAGCTATAAGGCATGCTATAGAGGTTGCTTGGACTAGAGGCAAGATCGATACCATTAATAAGATATTTGGCTATACTGTGAATACCGATAAGGGAAAACCCACTAACTCGGAATTTATTGCTATGATAGCTGATAAATTGAGGTTGGAAATTGATATGGTAGGAAAGAGCATTTAAATACCCCAATTAATGATTTAGAGCAATTTTCGTATTTAATTCGAATT
>DUNJ01000121.1 GCA_012839395.1 Tepidimicrobium sp. | reverse complement strand
GTCCTAACCTTAATAAAGGTGATGAGTATACTTTTAGTTTTTTAGTACCATTAAATCAATTGTTTGAAAGGTATTTATTTAAGATTCTTAAAAATAATATTAATTTCGGTGTTGTGAAATATCAGGGGCCAATTGATTATTTAGCTAACATAGATAAGAAAAAGTCTATGCAATTAAGACTAGATATATCAATTATTCAGGGCGAAAACATTATATGTATTATTGATGCAAAATATAAGGAAGTATTAGATGCTAAGAACAATCTCAGGGTATTGCAATCGGATATATATCAGATGCTGGCATATAGTATTGCTTATAAATGTAATACCATTGCTCTTATATATCCTAGATATTTGGAAGATCAAGAAGAAGACACTTTAGTATCTGAAATAGTAATCGATAATTATGGAAAACAAGTGAAAATTAAAATATTAAAAGTTGATTTGGAATTAAATCCAGAGGAATTAACGATGGAACTACAAGATAATTTGGGAATTAGAAATATTTAGATGTTTTACTATGGTAAAAAGCCCCAGCCTATTTGAAGGTCTATATTTATAATTCCATTCATGAAATGGATATTAGCGTGGACCCTAAGCTACGCTATGAGAGATTAATAGAATGACAAACAGGAGAATGGATGAAAATTAGATTCTGTTTAGATATAATATAGATAAGGATAGGAGAACGGGGACAAATATTGAAGAATATAAATATATAGGGTGGTGATTATTATGAAATTTGGAATGAGAAAACCAAGTATTAAAAAAAGAGTGGCTGCTAGAACTAGTCTAAAGCGACAAATAGTTCATAGGGGAGGATTAAAAATGCCCAGGGGCTATGGCTGGGTTAGAAATCCAAAGAAATATGCCTATAACAAGGTTTATAATAGAACTACATTTGATATATTTAAATTGCTGAAAAAACTATTTAAGTAAATGATTCTATTATTAAAGTTATATAATTTTAGTTTTTTGTTCATGTTGTATAAAGCTACAATGATGATTAGCAGATTTTTTGCTTATTATCATCCTTATTTTCAAAAACGGATACCAATATAACTGCTGTTAGTATCAATCCAACTCCGATGGTCGTTTTGATTCCAAAGGGCTCTTTCAGTATAAGGATGCTCAATACGATGCTGGTTATAGGTTCAAATGTACTTAAGATAGCTGTATCCTGAGGGCCTATTGTTTTGATTCCTATCTGATAAAGCCTTACACCTCCTAATCCTGCCAGTAAAGATAATGCTACTATCATTATCCATCCCAATGGTTTGATATGTATTACAAAGGATTTGGTCATAATGCTGAATATGAGGACTATTATGGATGATACTAGGCATAGGTAGAACATCAATTTGTATGTGCACATCTTTCCTAGGCCACTTTTATCTATGTATATGGTATAGAAAGCATATGTAATACCCGAAATAAAGGCGAGGATAATTCCCGTTGGGTTGATTTTTCCATTTCCATTATAAAACAGGATTATGCCTAAAAAGCATAGGAGTACACTGGTTATCTTTATGATATTGGGCTTCTCTCTAAAGAATATTATACATCCAAGTATTACAAATACAGGATATGTAAAGTGTATCGTGGTGGCCATGCCGGAGGGAATATAATTGTAAGATGTAAATAGAAGTAATCCCGTAGCGGTATGTCCTAAACTGCTTACTAAAATGATCTTTCTTAAATCCTTTCCGCTTATTTTTAATGTTTCATCTGGATCCCTATCGATTAAAATATACAATACTGGAAGTACGAATAAAAATCGATAGAATACAAGGCTTATGGAATTACAGCCTTGGCTATAGATGATCTTAGCCATTAAAGGCAGTATACCAAATACAGTTGCAGATATTATAACAGAAATTATTCCTCTTTGTCTAGTAGTCATGTTTTTACCCCCCATGTACTAATTATACAGCATCTATGGAATAAAGGCATATAATTTTAAAGATAATCTGCATACTTTATCTCGGATATTATCACTCTATATAAAATTCTGAATATCTTGGTATAAAAGTAAAGGGTGAGTATTATGGATTATCCTATTGTATTTATACCAGGACTCTTTGGCAGTTTAGGAGATGATGTAATAAAAGGGACGGGGAAGTTTTCTTTTGGTTTTGCGGAGAAGGTTTATAGGCCTTTTATTGAGATATTAAATTCCATGGGGTATATAGAGGGGAAAAATTTATTTATATCCTATTATGATTGGAAGAGGCCAGTTTTAGACTCTGTAGATAGATATTTATCTCCAGATATAGAAAGGATTAAGCAAAAGTCTAGGAGTGAAAAAGTAATATTGATAGGTCATAGCCTAGGAGGCCTGTTAGGAAGAGGATATTTAAAATATTTTGTTCCCTCTAATGTGGATAAACTGATTATGATAGGTACCCCAAACTTAGGAGCAGTAAATGCCTATTATTTTTGGAGTGGTGGAAAATTGCCCTATTCTAGAGTGGAAGACAATATATTATATAGTGGAGTGAAATTTGGATTTATGCTATATGCTTATCTATTTCATAATTTAAAGTATGCAGAGGCCTGGAGAAGGGTATTTCCCATTGGTAAAGACCTGTTGCCCAGCTATGGCTATGGAAATTATTTATTTTGGAAGGAAAATGGGATAAAAAGAGAGGTACCTATAGAGAATATGTCCATAAGAAATAATTTTTTAAATGAATTGGGAAATGAGGTTGAGGACTGGGATAAGTTATTTATAGTAAGTGGCAAGGATGTTTCTACCAATAAGGAGTTTGAAATAGAGTTACAGGATAGGGATAGCAAAAGATGGGTAGATGGAAAGCCGATAAGGGCATATAGAACAAATTATGGGGATGGCACTGTGATCACTGAAAGTGCTTTAGGAGGATTGGAAGGAAATAGCATTGTACTGGAAGGCAATCATATAGATATTTTATATAAATCCAAGGACTACTTATCTGCAATATTGGAGAAACCTATAGTTGAAAATGCGAGACAAGAAAAAATAGAGAGAATAAATCTGATATTTGCACGAAATTGTCAAGGGATAAATATTAAAACCTCTAAGGACAATAAAATAAGTGGTGCTTGTATGGATATTGTAGATAGCAGGGTGCAAGCCGTGGGTTTAGGCAGCAAAAATTTTTGGATTATGGTGTCAGGAGATAGGGATTTGGAGGTTAATGTAGAGTTGGAATCAGACAATAGGAACGAGGCAATAATCTATAGAAAGGCCATTGGGTTGGAATAAAAGAAATTACTATCTCATTGACAAGGGGAAACTGTATTGATAAAATAAAAGCAAGGTAGATACAGTTGTAAGTGTATGCATACACAGTATATATGAGGGGGTATATTATGAAAGAACCATTGATAATGACACCAGGACCTACTGAAATTCATGAGGAGATAAGGATGGCAATGGCTAGGAATATTACAAATCCGGATTTGGATCCAAATTTCTTTGAATACTATGCTGAAACCTGCAATAAGCTAAGGAAGCTTTTAAATACGGAAAACGATGTACTTATATTGGATGGCGAAGGTATACTAGGGCTAGAGGCAGCTTGTGCTTCAGTTATTGAACCAGGGGACAGGATGCTCTGCATAGATAACGGAATATTTGGAAAAGGATTTGGAGATTTTGGTAAAATTTATGGCGCAGAGGTAGTATATTTTAAGGGGGATTATAGAAGTGCAGTAGACGTTAACCAGTTAGAGGAGTTTTTGGAAAAGGATAATGATTTCAAGCTGGCTACAGTGGTACATTGTGAGACTCCGTCAGGGATAACCAATCCGGTGGATAGGATCTGCCCTTTGCTTAGGGAGCATGGCATAATATCCGTGGTGGATTCGGTTTCTGCAATTGGTGGAGAGCCGATAGAGGTAGATAATTGGCAAATGGATATAGCATTAGGTGGAAGCCAAAAATGTCTATCTGCAGCTCCTGGTTTGACCTTTTTGAGTATTAGCGAGATAGCCTGGGAGGCTATATTGAATAGAGAGACCCCTATTGGCTCCTTTTATTGTAATTTAGCCATATGGAAAGATTGGTATGAGGAAAAATGGTTTCCATATACCCAACCCATAAGCAGTATTTATGGATTGGATTGTGCAGTGGATAGGATATTAGGGGAGGACGATTATATAGAAAGGCATAAAAAAATAGCTAATGGGGTAAGAAAGGCTATAGTTGAATCTGGGTTGGAGTTATATCCTATAGATGGGCATTCTAACACAGTGACTACTGTATTGATTCCAGAAGGAATAACTTTCGATAAAATCAACGATCGTATGATAAAGGAACATAATATAATGATAGCGGGGGCTTTTGATTATCTGGATGGAAAGGTACTAAGGATAGGCCATATGGGTGAGAACTGTTATGAGGAAAAGATCTATATTACCCTTAAGGCTTTAGACGAAACTTTTAAGGCGCATGGAATAGAGATCGATGGAAGCATGCATAAGCATTTTGTCGATACAATATAAGAATGACAAATGCTTGCCATCCTTTTCTGTGTGTGCCCAGCATGGGCACAATCTAATGGGTGAAAGTCCCTAGTCTGCCCATGCTGGGCACACACAGAAAAGGATGGCAAGCATTTGTCATTCTTATATTGTATCGACAAAATGCTTATGCATGCTTCCATCGATCTCT
>DUNJ01000120.1 GCA_012839395.1 Tepidimicrobium sp. | reverse complement strand
TAGAATTTACTATTGTATTTTAATGCACCTATATAAATATTATAGCAGATGGCTAAAAACGTGTCAAATTCAACCCCTGCGACGTCCCCTTCTATGCCTATGGCCACCTCTGTTGCAGGGAGTGCAGTTTTCCGGATCCAGCTTGCATACTACATAGTCCCCTCCCTCTATCCTCAACACCTTGCCATTGACTATGCAGTCTGCCACCTTTTGCTTTGCTTTGGAATACATCCTCTGAACGGTGGAACGTGCTACCTCCATCCTTTCGGCACATTCTACCTGCTCCAATCCCTCCAGGTCTATAAGTCGAAATGCCTCATACTCCTCTACCGATAATATTATAACATCTTCGCTAGGGCTTTCGTCCATCGGCCCAAATGTCCTATAGTTGGGTAATCCACAAACCCTCCTCCTCTTTCTGGGTCTTGCCATCCCATCCTCCACCTCCCATTCTATTTTAGCATAATAAAAGGATGAGGTACATATCTTCCCCATCCTCTTATCCTTATTCGGAATCGCCCAGCATTTCCTCTATCTCTTTCAACCTAGCCCTTAAAAAGGATTTCTCCTCCTCAAGAATCCTCTTCTCCTCCTCTGGGCCAATAGTGTAGTCGCTCCACGGAGCGCCCCAGGGAAAAAATCTCCCAACACCTCTTCCATATCCATAGCCGAGGCCGGCTCCCCTGCCCCTGTATCCTCTGGGCCTGCAAAAGCCCCTTCCCCATCCGGTAATGGGACCCATTCCCATTGGGCCAGTTCCATCAAATCTTGGCATATAGATCCCTCCTTTAATTTTCATTTGGTTTTGGGTATATGTTCATTTGATTCTATTATATATGATTTTGGGCATATGTCAATAACTATTTTGATTTTTTAACAGAATATTAATTTTTATTTTGCAAAAACTAAAAAGATGGTATAATATGGACTTATAATTATAGTGCTAAGAAAAAGGAGGATTTTCTGTTATGGATGAGAAGGATTCCGGGCTATCCATAATGATCATTCCAAGGATTGAAAGGGTACGGCGGATTGGGCTACCCAACTGGTTGGTAAGGTCCGTATTGATAACCCTCGCCTCCATATTGATATTGTTGGTGGCTGCTTTCAATTGGAAGGCTAGTGTAAATCTAAAACTTAGAAGGAGTAATAGGGATCAAGAGGCTAAGATAGCTACCTTGGAGGAGAAGATACATCATCTAGAGGAGTTGAATAGGGAAAAGGATGATGTTACAGCCGATTTGCAGGAGCAGAATAGAAGTTTGAATAAGAAGGTAGACGAAGTAGAAACTAAGCTTAAGCAAATCGATAAGTTGAAGGGGCGATTGGAAAAGCTAGCTAATAACAAGGATTAAGGCCATATATTATAGAAATACAATAGATAAAAAGAAAGGAAAGAGGATGAGATATGGAACATAATGATGAATCCAAGCTCTGCATAGTTATAGTTCCTAAGACCAAAAAGGTAAGGAGGATAACTATAGAGCCTTGGTTACCGAAGGCCCTATTGGGTGGAATAGCCTTATTTTCCATATTGCTATACTTCTCCTACAATTGGATATCCACATCCACCCATAGGTTAGAGGAGGAGTATGAAGATAAGACCTACATAACCCGTAAGCTGGAGGGAGAAATCGAAGAGCTAGAGAGTATTGGTAAGGATAAGGATCAAAAGATATCCAACCTTATGGCCTCTGCCGAGGAAGCGCAGGATAAAATAGATGAGGCAGATTTATTGCTAAAGGATGTGGAAAGGCTACAGAGGCAGCTGGAGAAAAAAGCGGGAATAACTACGGCCTCAAGATCCAGCATGGTGAGCAGAAATTTAGCTCTGAGGAATTTGGAACCGAAAAAGAGCCTAGGTGACTTAAAGGGAGTATTGGATGAAAAGGAAAAAGAATTGGAAAACTTTATAGTAGAAATAGATAATAGGTTTAAGTATTTAGAATCCATTCCAAATGGATGGCCTGCCCATGGGAGGCTTACCTCCAGGTTTGGAAAGAGGCGGGATCCCTTTGGAGGGGGAGGTAAATTCCACAAGGGCATAGATATAGCCAACTCCCCTGGAACCGATGTAAAAGCTGCAGGAGCTGGGGTAGTCACCTTTGCAGGAAGTAAATCCGGTTATGGAAGGACTATAGAGATCAGACATAATTCGGAACATAGTACCCTATATGCCCATAACTCAAAACTGCTAGTCAAAGTTGGGGAAAGGGTAAAGAGGGGCCAGGTCATTGCAAAGATGGGCTCTACTGGGAGGAGTACAGGTTGTCACCTGCATTTTGAGGTGCACAAGGATGGCAAACCGATGGATCCACTAAAGATGTTAAATCAATAAATGCTTAGAGGAGGAAATTCTATGTTTGGAAGGAAGAAGGAGGAAAAATCCACCAGGTCCATGGATATAGATTCCCTGATAGGGGAGAATCTAGTGATAAAGGGTAAGATAAAGGGAAGTGGCAATATTAGGATAGATGGAAGAGTGGAGGGGGATATAGATTATGATGGAGATATCTCCCTAGGGGAGACTGGAAAGATAATAGGGGATGTATGTTGTGATAATCTAACGGCGGCTGGAAGTATAAATGGCAATATAAAGGTGAAGGATTCATTTGTCCTATTGTCCTCGGGCGTTCTGATAGGGGATATGGAGATAAAATCCCTAGTGATACGTGAAGATGCAAAGTTTGAAGGAAGCTGTAAGATGATGGACGCCCCAAGCAATGTGAAAAAATTGAATGCGGATAGATTGAACAAGAAGGAAGAAGCTCGATGATAAAGATACCCTTTTAGGTTTTGGCCTAAAAGGGTATCTTTATTTCCTCCTAAATAGATCCAGTATCCTCTGTAAGAGGCTCCTTCCATCCTCCTCAGTTACCATTTCATCATCGGTTTCTTTCATCTCTATGGCTGGGGTCTTCATTATAAATTGGCAAGTGGAAGTATTCTCATTTCTATCATCTACAAAGGACTTGTATTCATCTTCATCTTCTACCATGAATTTATCTAAGAAATCCTCTATTCCGCCAACCCCTTCATCCTTTAGCCTGGCTATCCCATGGGTTAATTGCTTTTGTCCATGGGCCAATTGACCTACTCGATCGGGTAGAAGCCGGGTATTGCTTCTAAGTTCCGAAATACCCCCGCCTATTGAATTTAATCCCCCAAATAGGGAATCCAATCCGCTAGTCAACTGGGTATGGCCATGGTACATTCGATCTATGTTGGCTGGTAAGGATTGAAGTTCGCTATACACCTCTTCAAAATCTATCTTACTGATCTGCCCATAGAGTCTTTCAAGCTCCCCAACCATCCTCTCTATTCGCTTTAGCTGTTCCTTATCAAAGTCTATATCTTCCAACATATTCCCAATTATCTCTTGTATTTCCGGGTATTCGCCTAATTGATCCCTAGCCTCTGCCAATTCCCTAAGGAGTTCCTCCAACTGGGATATGCCTTCCTCAAGATCATCTCTACTTCCAAAGATATCTTCAAAGCGACTATTTAAGTCCTCTACCCCATCAACCAATTCATCCATTCCATCCTTCAATTCCTTAAATCCTGCATTGAATTGGTTGAATCCAGTAGATATCTGATCGGTCCGTTCACCTATTCGATTGAATCCAGTATGAATGTTTCCAATTCCGCCGTCCAGCTCTTTCAATCCATCCCTTAACTGGAGAGTGCCTTTATTTAGCTGGTTGGAACCATCCTCTAGTGCATCAAATGCCTCTGCTAGCTTATCGATTTCGGATGAGAATTCCTCTAATTCATCGGAAAATGGTAGCTTGGAATTGGTGGAAGTTATCATTATGGAGTCCAGCTCTATATCCTTGCCTTTGGCTTCCAAGCTAAATTTGCTATCGAATATGGGCATATGGGTAAATACTACCGTCATGGTTTTTCCCACAACCGATATGGTTCCGTTATCCGCCCTTATATCAGAAAATATATCCACATCTAAAGGTATCTGGATCTGGGTACTTAAATTGGTATCGCTCTCTATGGATATGTTCATTTTGAAATGACCGGATTTCCCCGCCAATTCATCTGGGGAAATCTCCTTTCCATCTAGAAAATATTCTATATCTATATCTATGGGCAATTCCTTGTCTACCGCCCCCTCATAGTATATATCCCTATCTTCCAAGTCCTTTGTAGGCCATTTAACCCTATCCTCCTCTATTATAGGGTCTATTCCATCTATTAGGGGCTTTACATAATCGTAATCCCCGTAGTCTACATAGTATTTCTTATCACTTTTACCATGTATCCTATTAACCACCTTTATATCCTCTACGTCTCCACCATGATCTAAGCTTACATATACGGTTTCATCCTTTAAGGCTTCTGCAAAGCCAATTGAAAAGGTGGAAAGTATTAAGCTCAATGCTATTGTAATGGATAGAATCCTTCTCAATTCCATTCCCTCCTCTTATTATCGATCTTAGGCCAACCTATTGTAGTCCTTCCTATGATTTTATCGAATACTATCAGTAAAGATGGTAGCACCATCAACACCAGTACAAGGGATATTATAGCTCCCCTACCTATTAACAATGTCAATTCCTTGGTATTGGCCATGCTGGTTATAATATATACGCTAAATGTACCGGTAAATAGTATTAATGCCGATGTGAGTATGGGCCTTCCTGTATCTACTATGGTTTGGACTATTGCGGCGTCCCTGTTTTTCATCTCCTTTAAATTTTCGGCATATCTAGATGTAAACAGTATTGCATAATCTATCGTAGCTCCCAATTGTATTGCCCCTATTATTATGAAGCTTATAAAATTCAACACTATCCCCTGCATATAGGGGATTGCTAGGTTTATCCATATGCCCAGCTGTATTATAAATACTAGTATGATGGGGATGGATATGGATTTAAAGGCTATTGCCACTATCGTAGTTATAAGGCCTATGGACAATAGGGTTACATTTATGAAATCCTTGGAGGTGGTCTTTTCAAGATCCGAATATATTGCTGCTTCCCCTGTTAAATACCATTTATCGTAGTATTTGGTTACCCTATTCTCTATTTCATCCAATGCATTGCGGGTTATATTCCCTTCCATGGGAAGCTTTAAATCGATATTTATAAGGGTGTGGTTATCCGATTGAAAATTATCCCTTACCTCCTCCGGTATGAAGAATTCCGGTATACTTAAGTCCACCATGGAATAGAGGCCTCTTATGCTTCCAACTCCTTCTATTTTCTTAATATCTTCCATCAACCGAACCTCGTTAAGCCTATCGCCATTGGGCACTAACAAGGCTAACCTATTTTTATTGGAAAATAGGCGATCTATTGCCCTCGTGCCCCTGCTGGAATCCGAAGTCGCAGGCAGAACCTTCTCATTGGCATAATAATATTCTACATTGGCCTGGCCCAAATATGCGGGTATGGCTATTATTGCTGCCATTAAAAGAAGTATATACTTCCTCCTTACGATGAAGACCGCCGCCCCCTTAAAGCTAGGTAGAAATACCCTATGCTTGTACTTCTCTATTAGATCGTCCAGTAATAGGATCATCACCGGCAATAAGGTTACTACCGTAATAAGGCTAAAGAATACCCCCTTGGCCAATACCAATCCTATATCCCTTCCTATGGTATACTTCATAATCAATAGGGCTAAAAACCCTGCAATGGTGGTAGTGGAAGAAGATAAGATGGAAACAAAGGTCTTGTCAATTGCTACAGCCATGGCCTCGTCCCTATCACTGTAGTCCTTCTTCTCCTCCATATACCTATGGAGTAAAAATATGGAATAGTCCATGGACACCGCCAGCTGAATTATGGCTGCTACTGAATGGGTGGTAAAGGATACGCTGTTGAATATTGTGTTGGTCCCCATATTGAGAGCTATGGCCGCTCCTATTGCTATGAAGAATAATATGGGCTCTATAAAGGACTCTAGGGACAAAAATAGTATTATAGAGATTATTACAAAGGCCACTATGGAATAGTAGACTACCTCCTTGGCCACTATATGCTGTAGATCCTTAGATACCACCGCAGGTCCGCCTACAAGTCCCCTATCCCCTATTAATTTTTGAATCTCCTTTACTGCGTTTACCGTTTCCAATGAATCGTCTGGGCCGGTGAAATGTATCTGAATTAGATTGGAGTTTTGGGCTAGAAATTCTTTTTTAATATCTTCATCCATAAATTCTTCCGGTTTAAATATATCCTCAGCAGTTCCTAGCCATATGGCATCTTCTACCCCCTTCATGGATTGGATCTCTACCACTATACCTTCTATATCCTTTAAAGGTTGGTCCTCGATAAGAGCATAGCCCTGGCCGGCTATTCCAAATTCATCCTCTAATATATTTAAGCCTAAAATTGAGTTTAAATTCCTAGGTAGATATAGGCTTAAACCATAGTTTACCTTTACAAATCTGCTACCTACCAATGATACTAGACAGATAACTATATATAAAAATATTATAGTTTTCTTATGTTTAACTATTGCATTGGATAGCCAAGACAAAAAAATCCCCCCAAATAGAAAAATGTATTTAAACAATAGTTTTAAACGATTGTTTAAATACATCTTATTACTTTTTTCATATAAAATCAATATATATTTATCTATTTAATATGGTTTCCACTAAATCCTCTATGTATCTTGCCCTCTCCCTTTCATCTCTAAGGTCTATAAACACCCTATCTGTATCCCTTATATTGGGAATAACCTGAAATATTATGGGTCCAATTACTCCAGAGAATAGCTGCATATACTTAAAGTTTAGCATCTCCTCATCTTTTATATTGGTAAGGGAGTACAGGATTTTTTCTATATTCTCCTTGGTCTCCACGCTTCCTAAAAACTTATCTATTATCTCTGGACTATAGCTTTGATCCTGTAATACCAGGTTGGCTACCAGCATTATTAAGGCCGGGTACTTTAGCACAAACTTCATAAGGGCCTCTGCCCAGTCCTTAAGCTTTTCCCGTGGGGCTCTAGATTTATCCATTATTATATCCCTTTGAATATCCAATAGTAGCCTGGAATAATGCCTTTCCACTTCTATTAATAGGTTGTCCTTAGAGCCAAAATAGTAGCTTATGGAGGCTACATTGACCCCCGCCCTATCGCATATCTCCCTTACGGTGATATCCCCCTTCACCCCATATAGCTCGATGGTAGCCGATAGTATCTTCTCCTTTGTGTTTGTATTCCTATCATCCATATTAATCACCCCTGCTATTGATATTATATCATTGAAGGATGATAATTTGCTAAATAAAATCCATGCCCCGCTATTTAATTGGAATAAATCCCTCTCTTGTTATTGCTCCACATATATGATAGATTATAGTAGCATTTACATGGTATGGAGAGTGGTTTTATGATTAGGTATAGCAGGATTTTAGATAAGAATCCTAGGGAGATAGTGCTTTTAAAATCCCAGCCTTGTCCATGGGGTAGGTGTTCCTTCTGCGATTATATAGAAGACAACCATGAAGATGAGGGATTTATAAATCGATTCAATAGGGGTATATTGAATAATATAACTGGGGAATTTAAACAGCTGGAGGTTATAAATTCGGCTTCGGTTTTTCAACTGCCTAAGGATACCCTCAATAGGATTAAGGATGTGGTCCATTCCAAGGGGATAGACAGGCTCTATTTTGAAAGCCATTATATGTATAGGCATAGGCTGGATGAGATAAGGGGCTATTTTGATGGGATAGATATAGTATTTAAATGCGGAATAGAGACATTTGATCATCGATTTAGGAACGATGTGTTGAATAAGGGGGTATATTTTGATGATCCTAGGGAAGTAGCTAAATACTTCACTTCCATATGCTTGATGGTAGGCGTAGAAGGACAGACCAGGGATATGATCCGGAGGGATATAAGGATTCTGCTTGAACACTTTGAGCATGGGTGTATAAATATATATGTGGAGAATTCCACCCCGGTTAAAAGGGATGAGGAATTGATTGATTGGTTTAGGGAAAACTATTCCTATCTAGAGGGGTATGATAATGTGGAAATACTTTGGGATAATACGGACTTTGGAGTAGGAGGGGATATGGATGAATACCAATAGATTGGTAAGGGCTGGAATAGTGGCAGGATTATATGTGGTGCTTACCTATGCATTACCAGCCTTGGCCTATGGGCCGTTACAGTTTAGACTTTCGGAGGTATTGACATTGCTAGCCTATATGGATCCATTCTATATACTTCCCCTTACATTGGGTTGTGCCATAGCAAATATAGGCAGCCCTTTTGGGATAATAGATGTGATATTTGGAAGCCTTGCCAGCTTTTTAGCCCTATACTGTATGAGTAGGACCAAAAATATATTTATAGCTAGCCTATGGCCAGCTGTATTTAGCGTTATAATAGGCTTGGAGATACTATTTTTATCTGAAGTTCCGGTAAACTTCTTCATAGTTACCGCCCAAATAATGCTATCCCAATTCATAGTGGTATCCTTGATTGGAGTGCCCGTGTTTAAGCTAATGGAGAGAAACAGCTACCTAATGGATATATTGAAGGATAAATAGACCAGCTAAATGGCTGGTCTATTTATATTCCAATAGTTCATCTATATCAAGTTGGGAAAAATCTTCAATATAGATATCGGCAATCCTCCTTATATCCTCCCTATCCGCTTGGGCAGATTCATCCTCTATCGCTACAACCTTTAGATTGCACTCTTTAGCTGATTCAATGCAGTGAAGGGCATCCTCAAATACCCATATGGATTCCGGTTTTAAACTTAGCCTATCTATTGCAAGTTGGAAAAATTTTGGTTGATCCTTTTCAATCCCAGTATTGTCCACGGTCTGTATAAATTCAAAACAGTCTTCTATGGAATACCTATCCAATACTATATTGGCTATGGATTCATAGGATGCAGTAGCCAATGCCATCCTTATCCCCCTATCTTTCAGCTCCCTTAAGGTCTCCAAAGCATAAGGTTTTGGCTGAAACTTTTCCCTATAATGAAAGGCCATTAGATCTTCAATATCCTTTTTGACTTCGTCTACATCTCCTTCTAAATCGAACATCTCCTTCATATGATGACAGCTTTCATCTAACGACATCTTTCTAAAGTGTCTAAAAAGGCCTTTAGGTGGCTTTATTCCCACGGATTGTAGATATCTATCTGCTAAGCTGCTCCATAGCCACATGGAGTCCACTATGGTTCCGTCCAAATCGAATATAGCTGCTTTCAAATTATCCCCCTTCCCCATAATTAAGCTAATCTTAGGCCCAGTCCCATTGCATATGCATAAGCTTTTCTATACTCACCTATCCTAAGCCTTCTAGAGAGTTCCTCATATTCATGTGCCCTATGGCTTGGATAGTATTGATCCATCAAGTTGACTAAAACGTCTGAAGATAGCTCCTTTTCTATGAAATTTAATACCTCCTTGGTATCCTCCAATCCACCTGGTAACATAAGATGCCTTATTAATAATCCTCTATAGGCTATTCCCCTATCATCCACCTTGAGCCCTCCTACCTGCCTATCCATCTCCTTTAGGGCAAGCTTAGCCTTTTTAGGATAATCTTCCACTTGGGAATATGTCCTTCCCCTTTCCGATGAATTATATTTAAAATCTGGCATATATATATCTACCACATCATCTAATAGTTTCAAAGTTTCCACCCTTTCATAGCCACCGCAATTATATACTATTGGAAGGTTCAATCCCCTTTGTGCTGCTATATGGAGGGCTTCCAGTATATTGGGTATAAAATGAGTTGGGGTAACCAAGTTTATATTATGACAACCATGGTGGTTTTGCAGTAGGAGCATAGCATCAGCTAACCTTTTATTGGATACCGCATTCCCCCTTCCATAAAAGCTTAGGTCATAGTTTTGACAAAATACACACCCCATATTACAGTATCCAAAGAATATGGTACCAGAACCTCTATATCCAACTAGAACCCTTTCCTCTCCCATATGAGGCCCATAGCTGGATAGTATTGCCCTGTCTTCCCCCTTGCATATGCCCAATTCCTTTCGTCTATGCCCCCATAGATGTGGAGTGGATAGGCGAAAGGAATTGGGCATATGCAAGGGGGAAGACAGGGCAATACTATCCAGCTATGGGCCTCATATGGGAG
>DUNJ01000119.1 GCA_012839395.1 Tepidimicrobium sp. | reverse complement strand
GGGCCGCTGCATGAAATACTACATCTATATCCTGGGCCTTGAATATTTCCTCCAGCCTTTGAGCATCCCTAACAGATGCTATTATTACCTCTAAATCGAGATCATCATATTCCCTCAATAGTTCATTCTGTATATCATAGGCGTTGTTTTCGTATATATCCAATATGAGCAATTTGCCCGGATTGAATCTAGCTACTTGTCTGCATAGTTCCGAACCTATGGAACCCCCTCCACCAGTTATCAAAACTCTTTTACCCTCTATATAATGGCATATCTTCCCTATGTTGAGCTCCACCTCATCCCTACCCAACAAATCCTCTATCTCTACATCCCTTATCTTGGTCACATTTACCTTTCCATCTATAAGCTCATAGTAGCCTGGGAGTATCTTGGTCTTGCACTTAGTCTTCTTACAGCGACTAACTATATCCTTTAAATCCTCCCTCTTAGCAGATGGTATGGCTATTATGATTTCATCTATCCTCTTCTTCTCACATACCTTGCCGATATCCTTTCTATTCCCCACCACAGGCACCCCATTTATATGCTGCCTCTTCTTTGATGGATTATCGTCGATTATAGCTATGGGTTTACTGTTTAAGTTCTTATGATTTCGGAGTTCCTTTATTACCATAGCCCCAGCTTCCCCAGCTCCCACTATCAATATCCTCTTCTCATAGCCATCACTATTTAGGGCATCCAATCCTACTCTTCTAAATACCCTATATGCAAACCTACTTCCTCCAATTAGGGCCATATCTATAAGCGGAACCATAACATATATGCTCCTGGGCATATCCGCTTTAAAATAGCTCATATAGATCATTACCACTAGGTTAGCAATTATGGAAGCCCCTACTACCTCTATCAATTCATCTATGCTAGCATACTTCCATAGACTTCTATATAGGTTGAATGCATAAAATATCAATAGCTTTATTATTATTATTGCCGCAATATTATCCAACAATGTATATAGATATCTTCCCTCTATTTTCCCGTCAAACCTTAGATAAAGAGCCAATATATATGCTGCTACGATTAATCCAACATCCAATATCATTAGGAAAGAGACCCTTTGCCTTCTCATTTGTACACCCCCTGGTGATTTCTAAATAACATTATATCAGACAAGTTTTCAGTTCTCAATAATTTTAAATTTGCTTTATCTCTTTTTATATATTCTTCACCATTTCTTAACAATTAATTATACAATATTGTGATATAATATCTTGTGAAAACCTATTTAACTATGAATAAGGATCGAGGAGGAGTGCGATGGTGAAGCGCAGGAAAGGTAGTAGAAAGCAATTTAAAAGGGTCTTCTTAATAGCCCTAATAGTGTTTACCATCATATTTGGCTATGGATATAATATTCTCAATAGAATGAAGAGAACGGATATATCCAAGGATGATGATGATTTGGGCATAGCGGAGGATAGCCCCGATGATAAGGAGGTTATAAACATTGCCCTTTTCGGTTTAGACCGTAGGGACACATCTAGCGCGGGCCGATCCGATAGCATAATGATCGCAAGTCTAGATAAGAAGCATAGGAAAATAAAGCTTACCTCCCTCATGAGAGATACATATGTGAATATTCCCGGTAGAGGGATGGATAAGTTGAACCATGCCTATGCCTTCGGCGGCCCTGAATTGGCTATTAAAACCATAAATCAAAACTTTAATATGAACATTAGAGAATTTGCAACAGTAGATTTTTTCGGGTTGGAGCAGATAATAGATATTATGGGCGGAGTGGAAGTCGATGTGAAGCCTAGCGAGATAAAATATATAAATACCGGAGTAAAGGGAATGGATAGGCTGGATAATTCCAACTCTCCCCTAGTTCAAAACGCAGGCCTCCAATCCTTAACCGGTAGACAGGCTGTAGCCTATTCTAGGATAAGGAAGACAGGAGATGGAGACTATGAAAGAACGGAAAGGCAAAGAAGGGTATTGGAACAGGTTCTTAAGAAGGGGATGAATGCCGGAATTACTAAATATCCTAAGCTATTGAGTGCAATGCTACCCTATGTGGAGACCAGCCTGTCCAAGCCTGAAATATTGGCTATGGGTTCATCAGCTCTCACTTCCAGGATTAGAAATATAGAGCAATATAGAATCCCCGCAGACAACCATCTGCGACATGAGATGATAAATGGGGTGTTCTATATAATACCTCAAACATTGGAAGATAATATTGCACTTCTAAACAAGTTCATATATGAAGATGAAAAAAACTAGGAGCATATGCCTAGTTTTTTTATATCCTATTCAATAGTGTTCCCACTATATTGGCTTCAACCTTTTCCAAGGCTTTCTTAGCAGCTTCTACTTCCCCTTCCCTAGTCGCTCCAGAGGTTACGATTAGCATGACTCCATCTGCCAATGCGGATAAGGCTACCGAATCCGTTATATGGTGAATGGGATGGGAGTTAAAGACTATATAATCGTACCGATCCTTAAGCTGGGATAATAACCCCTTCATTTTATCGCTAGATAATAGTTCTGCCGCCTTCTCCTGCGCCGGGCCAGATGGGAGTATATGTAGGTTTTCATTTTCCTTATGGGTGATCAATGCCTTATCCAAATCCACATTCCCCAATAATACATTTGAAAGCCCCTTTTCATTGGATAATCCTAACCTGTCATGTAGTTTAGGATCTTTTAGATCCGAATCCACAAGGAGGACCTTATTACTTCCTTCCGCCATTATATTGGATAAATGAAAGCTAAGTTCCATGCTTTCCTCATCTGGCGAAGAAGTTGCAACTACTAGGGCCTTCTTATTTCTAAACCTATTTGAAAACTGTATATTAGTCCTTATAGTTCTAAACGCCTCATGGGCTTTAGAGTTATCAACTACTTCCCCTATAACCTCTAGCCCTAATTTCTTTTCTAAATCTTCGGCAGTTCTAATCCTATCGTCCAGGTATTCCATTATAAAGGCTAGGAAAATACCAACCATTAGCCCCAATACCGCAGATATGGAGATATTTAACTTTATATTTTGAGTATTGACCATTACAGGCTTACTTGCATAGTTCATCACCTGCATATTTTCTACCTCTGTAATTTCAAATACTAAATCCATGAAGCCCTTGGCCACTTCATCGGCTATTTCATTAGCATTATGCAAATTGATTCCCCTTACGGTGATTTCAATCAACCCTGAATCGGAAGGAATCTCCATTGTAATACTCCTTCGCAACTTAGCTGTGGACATATTCAAATCCAATTTATCTATTACGCCATCTAGCAAGTCCTTCCTCTGTATTATCTCATTATATAGGCTAGATGCCTGTTTGGACACCGTAGCATCCCCATATACTATTATGGTTTCATATGTAGGCTCTATCTCTTCATCTAGATCCTCATCTACAGGCTCTGCTGGGTCTACCCTGACTTCCTTCTCCTCCCCCACAAGTAAGGAAGTAGTAGATGAATATTCCTGTTCATTTAATATTACGCTAAAAGCACCACCTATGGCCGTAGTCAATATAAATATAACCAAGATTATAGTAGATCTTCGTTTCAATATTTCAAACATATCCTTAAGACTTATCTCTTCTTCCATAGCTTCCACCTCTAATTCATTGTATTTGCTCATACAATATTATCACATTGCACTAAGTTGTTCAATAGATTTTTATTTTCTTAGACCCCTCGTAAATCTAGCCAATTTATCCTTTATAAATCCGAAATAACTCATCTCTACATGTTTAATAGGAGGTTCTATTTTCACATCTTTATCTTCTATGACCTTCAGCCCATTTAAATAGGTGATTTCCTCATAAGTTCTATCGTCTACCAATCCCCTTAATATATGGAGGCTTTCCTCTACATTGGGAGCTCTTTTATCCTTAGAATGAGCATCTGTTCCCACGAAGTGGATCATATTATGCTTGAGCAATAGCCTACCTGTATCCTCTATACTACTGCCATATCTCCCCTCTATACTGGGCAAGTTGAGCTGAGCTAACGCTCCCTGCATTATAAATTCATATAGTATATTAGGATTCTCCGCTATCTTCGCATTTCTTTCAGGATGGGCTATTATAGGTATATATCCCTCCAAGCGTAACTGGTATATTAGATCTTCCGTATAAAGGGGTACATCAAACATAGGTAGCTCCAAAAGCAGATATCTAGAGTTGTTTAAGGTAGATACCTTGCCCTCCTTTAAATCATCCATTATATCCATGGTAAGGTATACCTCGTTTCCCAGATATACTTCTAAATCCAGCCCCTCTTCATCTAGCGCCCTCCTTAATTCCCCCAATATTTTAAGATTTTGCTCCCTAGTGCTACTTTCAGCCCCTTCGATATAATGAGGTGTAGCTATAACCTTATCTATTCCATTGACCAGGTATATTCGGGCCATCTCCAAAGATTCGCCCAAATCCCCTGCTCCATCATCTACATTGGGCAATATATGGCTGTGAATATCAAGCATTGGCCCTCTCCCTCTTGCTCCTTCTTCTAGATCGGGGGCTACCGTGGTCTTGGGAATGGTCATAGTATTCGCTATATTGATATCCGTAGTATCCGCCACCATCTACGGGAACCTTGTTCAATACCACCCCTAGTATATTGGCATTCACCTTGTCCAATAGGTCCTTCGACATCCTGGCAGCATCTATATCCGCCTCCCCAACAGAGCATACCAATATAGTACCGTCTACTATAGTGGATAGAACTGCAGCATCTGTCACCGCTCCCATTGGAGGCGTATCCAATATCACCATATCGTATACCTGCTTCATATCCCCTATAAAATCCTTCATCTTGATAGATCCTAAAAGTTCAGCAGGATTTGGTGGAATAGGCCCTGAACCTATGATATCCAAACCCTCAACTCCTTTAGGTTTATATATTATATCTTCATAGCTCTCATTTCCTGCCAATATATTCGTCAATCCCCTAGAATTACTCATTATAAAGGCTTTATGTAAGCTGGGTTTTCTTAAGTCACAACCCAATAGCAAAACCTTCTTACCCGCTTGAGCCATGGTTATAGCAGTATTTATAGCTATTGTACTCTTCCCTTCCCCGGGAATTGAAGATGTAATTACGATACTCTTAATAGGCTTGTCTATACTAGAAAATTGAATATTGGTCCTCAACGTTCTATACGCTTCCGATATAACCGACTTTGGGTTCCTTAATGTAAATACCTTAGGTCTCTTCATCTCTTCACCTCATCATCTACTTACTCATCAAGCATTGGTATAGTACCGATTATAGGCAATCCTAAATGCCTTTCCACATCATCTGGGGTTTTTATAGTATTATCTAGGTACTCCAATAATAGAACTATAAATACCCCTACCATAATCCCTAGCACCCCCGCAATAGCTATATTAACCTTAGTCCTCGGCCTTACAGGATTTCGTGGTGTTTGAGCTTCATCTATTACCTGAATATTTTCCACCTTCATTATATCCTGTACATGCTTCATAAATACCTTGGCAGTTTCATTAGCTATTTCAGCTGCCATGTTGGGATTGCTATCCCTTACCTCCACCTGTATAATTTCCGTATCCCTTACCAGATTTACATTAACCTTGTTAACAAAGCTTTTATGGCCTATATCTAGCCCCAAGTTTCTAGTAACCTCATCGGTAACTATCCGCATCTTAACCAACTCTCTATAGGTCGGGGCTAATTTTTGATTAAGTAGTAAATCATCATAGTTCAATTCACTGCTAGTACCCTGATAATCCCTAGGTTTGCCTACCATCAAGGTAGTAAAAGCCTCATATTCTGGCTTTAACATAAAGATGCTTATGATTCCAGTTACAACTATACAAAATACGGTAATCCCTATTATCAATCTCATTCGCCTTCTAAGAATAAAAAAAATCTCCTGTAAACTGATCTCTTCCAACCCCATCACACCTCCATAGTATTAAAGTTTTTATATAAGGTATCGATCCATTTATGATAAATATACTTCCAATCATCCTCGCTCCCTTATATATGCTCTATTATAACAATTAAAGGCTTTTTCATCAACATATTACCACTATATTATTTAACGATGTGCACATATGTTACACTTTTACTAAAGGGCATATATGGATATACATGGGTTATATATGTAGTTCTTCCATTCTCCAGCTGATAATGTACTTTATAGTACTTGTCCACATACGGTTTACATAATGCTCTTAATGCTGTATAATGTTTTCCATCCTAGCCCAAATATGATTGAATCCCAATTGCCCGGGAATTAGGGGTTGCATATAGGGGTTAGGTGGAATTTGAAGGTCAATATGATGATAAATCCAGGGAGAGTGTATATTAGTGAGAAAATTTATATATATATTGTTATTCATACTGGTATTAACAGCTGTAGCCACACCAGTATCGGCTAATGGCCAATCTAGAACATTGCATTTTGGTCATAGGGGTGAAGATGTTTCAAGACTTCAAAAGGCATTGAAGCAGAAAGGATACTACGATTATGGTATCGATGGGATATATGGAAAGATAACGGAAAAAGCCGTTATCCAATTTCAAATAGACCATGGTTTAAGAATAGATGGCTTTGCAGGGCCTGAAACCCAAAGGGCCTTATATGGCAACTCCTCAAGTGGGACAGCCATTGAAGATTATAATTGGGATCATATATTCTGGTTAGCTCGAATAATTGAGGCCGAAGCCGGTGGAGAGCCTTATAAAGGTAAGGTGGCCGTTGGAAATGTTGTTTTAAATAGGGTTAACTCCAAAGATTTTCCAAACACCATATATGGTGTAATATTTGAATACTATGGAAGTATCCCCCAATTTAGTCCTGTTGCCGAGGGTACGATTTATAATAATCCATCCCAAGGTAGCATAGATGCTGCTAAGGATGCTTTAGAAGGTGCAAGGCCCGTTGGGGATTGCACATATTTCTTCAACCCAGATAAGGCGGCAGGCAGTTGGATCGTGCAGAATAAAACCTTTGTAACAAAAATTGGTGGACATGCTTTCTATAGATAAAAATCGGGGATCAATTCCCCGATTTTTATATTTCAAACCTATATATTATCATGAGCTACCCTTCCAGGGTAAATATATGACCATCCTTTATAAATATCACATAATCCCCTTTATACTATACTTTTTTATAACCTGAACAAGTTGTTCGTCCCCTTATCCATTACTTCCTATAATCGTAATTCCAATCGGTTTTCTCCAGCTCCTTAATCAACTCCACTAAATAATCCGTTACGCAATCCAACATCTTTTCCCCTTTCTCCATGGTGGCCTTTGTAGGATCCCCCGTGGCCCCTGTAGCCGTAACCTCCTCAATATCCCATATTATAGTAGCATGCTCTCCCAACCTTATTACATCTTCAGGAATTTGAGGTTCTGCATATTCCAGATCTACTAGATCTGGCCTAACTGCCATGGTTATGGAAGTTTCCCCTTCACCACCATGTCCTAGCCCTTGCCATACCTCGAAATCCTCGCCCATCTTAGCACCTGTCAATTCCCACCAAGCTGGCAGATATACCAATGCCGCATCCTTATGCCTATTCTTCACATTCCTAGCAGCTATTTCCAAGGCTGGAATATTGCCATCGTGCCCATTAAGTATAACTATATGCTTTATCCCATGGTCTATTAAACTTTCAAATATATCCTCAGCTACGGCTATTGTAGTTTCAAACTTCAATGTAATGGATAGCGGAAATTGATTGTAGTGGATGGAGGTGCCAAAGGGTACCCCTGGAACAACTATGGTCTTATCCAGCCTATTGGCTGCCCTTTTAGCTATCTCCTCAGGAACGAATAGATCGGGCCCTAAAGGTAGATGCCAACCATGACTTTCACAGCTACCAAATACCGTGATGGCGCTATCTATTTCGCCGTTTTCTATCATCCCCTTTAGTTCCCTGGCACTAAATTCATTAAGTAAAACCTTCTTCATAATCTTACCCCCCTATTTCAATGCCTTTACTCTTATATAGCTCTTTATCATATTCATAATCCTTGGTGTGCTTATATATTAAAACGTATATAAATACCGTAACCACTAAGGCAAATAATCCAGATGGCAATCCATAAGGCAATGGAATTATATACTGGAATACCAATCCTAGGATAGCTCCAATTATGAAGGATACTACCCCCGATGTACGATACGTAGGTTCATCATTATAGTTTTCTATTATATAATTTTGCTTCTTAATAAAGTAGTAATCAGCAATCAACGGTCCTGCTAATGGTGGAGCTGCTGCTCCTAATACGGTTATAAAGTCTGCAAAGAATATTTGATAGAATGCTAGGGATCCCAGTATAGTGCCTATTATCCCCGCCCATAAGACTAATTTCCTCCTTTGAACATATTTCCCATAGGAAGCCAAAACTGGCCCTGTATATAGTGAGTTACAATAAAGCTCTGCATTATTGGTAGTCCATAGGGAAGCAGTCCAAGCAAATACCCCTATTACAGCTAATAGTAGATTTTTAGTCAACATCCATTCTACATAGTTAAATTGTCCTACTGATACAGCACCAATATACCCCACTATATTCAATAAGGGATTGGTAAATATAAAGCATGCAAAGACCCCTGCAAATACGGCCTTGATGGATTTATTGAATCTAAATAGGTCCACCCCCATAACAGCTCCAGCAATCCAGCTGCCCACCACTACGGTTATTCCATTTCCTAATCCCAATCCGCCTAACTTGTTAGCCTCAAGGAGGTGGAATAGCTCCATTCT
>DUNJ01000118.1 GCA_012839395.1 Tepidimicrobium sp. | reverse complement strand
TTTTTTGCATGAGGACTTCATCCTTTCTGGGAGGTATTTGTTTTCTGGCAAAAACATTGTACCACAGAGGATTGAAGTCCTCAATTTTCATTTAAGTTTACAGAGCGGCAAAATTATTTGGGAGGAATGGTATGAATAGCAGGAAAATTGCGTTAGATATTTTGATGGATATAGGACTTAAGGGGTCCTATTCCAACTATGTAATTGATAGGTATTTAAAGGGTAAAATAAGCGTAAAGGATAGAAATTTAGTAAGGGAATTGGTATACGGGGTATTGGAAAACCGCACCTATCTAGATTATATAATTTCCCAAGCCTCCAATATCAATATTAAAAAAATACATCCTAAAAACCTTGAAATTTTAAGGATGGCCGTATATCAGATTGCTTTTATGGATAGGATTCCTGATAGGGCTGCTATTAATGAGGCAGTCAATCTATCAAAGATAGGAGGGCATAGGGGTGTAAGCGGCTATGTTAATGGAGTTTTAAGAAACATAGCCAGGAATAAGAAAAAGTTTATAAGCATAGATGAAAAGGATAGGGATAAGAAGTTATCGATTAGGTATTCCCATCCGCTGTGGATGATTAGAAGGTGGATAAGGGATTATGGATATGACTTCACAGAGAGCTTATGTAAATATAATAATTCTAGACCGAGTCTCAATATAAGGGTTAATACGATTAAAACTACCAGGGATAAATTGGCCTGTGATCTACATAAATGTGGATATACCGTTAATGAAACCAGGTACGCAAGGGATGGTTTGATAGTAAAAAGGCCAGTTGGGATTACTGAAACTAACGAGTTTAAATCAGGCCATTTTTTCATTCAAGACGAAAGCAGCATGCTGGCAGCTCAAATAGCCAATCCAAGGGAAAATAGCCTTGTCTTAGACCTATGTAGTGCACCCGGCGGAAAGGCAACCCACCTAGGTCAAATGATGAATAATAGGGGAAGAATAGTTTGTAGGGATATATATGACCATAAATTAAATTTAGTTAAGGAGAATGCAGATAGGTTGGGGATTACAATAATTGAAACCCAAAATTTTGATGCCCTGAAATTGGATGAAGAGTGGATAGAAAAGGCTGATTATTGTATTGTTGATGCCCCTTGTTCCGGCTTGGGAATTATTAGGCGAAGGCCTGAAATAAAATGGAATAGAACTGAAAAGGATATAAAGGATTTAACTGAAATACAATCTAATATATTGGATAATGCGAAAAAATATGTGAAATCTGGGGGGATAATTTTATATAGTACATGCACAATTGGGAAAGCAGAAAATATCGATATGGTTAAAGACTTCATAGATAAAAATCCAGAATTTGAACTAGCTGGATTTGAAAGTTTAATCCATCCAGAGCAAGATATGGAGACTTTAAAAGATGGCTATGTTGAATTATTTCCACATATACATCATACTGATGGATTTTTTATAGCTAAAATTAGGAAAAAAGATAGGTAATTTCTCTAATTAATGTGATATAATACTTTATTAGGAATAACACGGGGTGATTTATTGAATAAAATTGAATTGAATAGCCTTTTATTGGAGGAATTGGAGCAATTTATGGAGAGTATAGGGGAGAAGAGGTATAGGGATGATCAGCTATTTA
>DUNJ01000216.1 GCA_012839395.1 Tepidimicrobium sp. | reverse complement strand
TGTGCTATTTGTGATTATTGGGATAAATAAAGCTTCAGTGTGATTACCTTCACTGGCATAGGATATCTCTATAGCAATATTGCTAGTGAGGGTCCTGATGGGGGAAAAAATAGAATTTGGAATTTTAATGGAATTCCCTGCTACCATTATGACTGCCATGGTCTCACCAATGGCCCTTCCCATCCCTAAAACAACCCCCGCAAAAATCCCTGATTTTGCCGATGGAATTACTACTTGCCTTATGGTCTCCCATTGTGTAGCACCCAGGGCCAAGGACCCTTCCTTCAACTCTTTATCAACCGCCTTTAGAGCGTCCTTTGAAATATTTATAATCGTTGGAGATATCATGATAGACAAAATGATAACTGCCGCAAAGAGACTATAACCTGACTGTATTTCTCGGCCTTTTTGATAAAAATATGTCTTCTCAAATTCTCGAACCAGCGGAACTATTGTTGTCATCCCAAAAAGCCCATAAATAACCGATGGTATCCCTGCCAAAAGTTCAATTGCTGGATTAAGAAGTTTTTCCATTTTTTTGGGTACAAACTCTGTCAAAAAAACAGCAGTCATTACACTGGTAGGAACACCTAAAATAAGGGCTCCTACCGTGATTGCCACTGTCCCCAAAATCATCGGGAAAATTCCATAGATATCCGAAGAAGGGCTCCATTTTTTCCCTAAAAGAAAGTTCTTTACTCCTACCTTTTCCATTATTGGATAGCCCTCTTTCAAGACAAATAGCCCCATTAGCAAAATCATACTTAATGATATCAATGCACAAAAGAATAAAATTAGCTCTAGTATCTTGTCCTTTTTCGCTTTTCCCATATTTTGCCTCCGCAATTTACATGAGTTATATTATTTAACTGGCACAAACTTTACTTCTACAATTTTTTGACCCTCTTGGCTTAATACAAAATCAATAAAGCTTTTAACTAATCCTTGAGGTTCGGATTCTGTCAAATATAGGAAAGGTCTCGCCAATGTGTAAGTATCATTTATAACATTTTCCTTTGAAGCTTCTACTCCATCAATTTTAAGGGCTTTTACATCCTCATTTAATGCACCGAGAGATATAAAACCTATAGCATCGGGGTTACCTGATACAACTGTTCTCAAAGCACCAGTAGAGTTCTGTATAAGGGCATCTTCAGTAAAGCTTTCCTCTTTACCTAGAACGATTTCTTGAAAAGCTCCTCGGGTCCCTGAACCATCTTCTCTTATAACAACAGTTATTGGAGCATCACTTCCACCCAATTCCCTCCAATTTGTAATTTTACCGGTAAATACTTGCATTGCCTGGTCCATAGTAAGCCCTTCAACTTTGTTTTCTCGGTTTACCACTATTGCTAAACCATCTTTTGCTATAGTAAACTCTTTTACTGTTTTTTCCTCATCTTTTAGAGTCCTTGAGGATGCACCAATATCAGCAGTGCCATCTTGGGCAGATCTTATTCCTGCGCCAGAACCTCCCCCTGCCACATTAATCTTTACTTTTGGATGTAATTTCATAAATTCCATAGCTAGCTCTTCCGATAAGGGTTGTACCGATGTAGAACCAGCAATCTGAATTGATCCAATGAGCTCTTGTCCATTTTGCTGTGCTCCGTTCTGTACTACTCCATCTCTATTTCCATCCTGGTTGCTATTATTAGAGCATCCCACTGCAAATATTGCAAAAATACATGTGATAGCAAATACCATAAGAAATTTAAGGAGGAAATTAAATGTTAAGTA
>DUNJ01000239.1 GCA_012839395.1 Tepidimicrobium sp. | reverse complement strand
TTAGCGTACTTAAGGTTCCCGGACATTTCTACATCATGAAACATGGGGAGATCCATGGTTGTAGAAGCAGCAGCCTTATGTGTGCTGTCAATGCCTGATCCGGTTGTGGCGAGCTCCAGGTCATAACTGGCATCCACTACTGCGGGCCCTATCGGGATTTCGCGACTGACTCCCATTGTAAGAGTGGTCTTCATCTCCGGATCCGCATCCTCAGTGCGATCGAGAATAACATACGGAGCGTTTACCGTCGACCAGAGATTGCTGATTCCGGCCCTGATGTCAAAGCCTTCGTAAGTCATGGATGCATCTGCGCCTACTGTAGTCCTCGTGCCGACGAGAAGGCGCATCTCATCTTTCTGCTCGTGCCAATCAGCATGCCCGGTAACACCTACGCCCATTATGTCTGTGGATATTTCACCGCTTAATCCGCGCTTTCCTGCGTTCATGTCGACTACGTTGATATCTTCATCTGTATCCTTGTCTTTTCTGTCATCACGGTAGACAGGATTAAACTGCGGATCAAAGCTCCTGAAGGCCACTTTCGCAGCGGCTTCCGGCAGCATCGGGATTTCGCCGATACCTGCCTCTACCTTGGCTACAGTAGCCTTGGTGGCGCCATCCCATGCTGTAGAGCCTACAATGTCCACACCGGGCGTAGGTGCAAATTCAGCGTTCCCTGCAACTGCTATGTCGTCACCGGTCTTCACTACTGCTCCCTGAAGAGCTATACCTTCGATTTGTCCTTGCCCATAGATGCCGAGGTCGACGAATCTTACGTCTCGTGTCACCTCTCCGTCTTGGATCTGGCGGGTAGCCCATCCGTAGAAGCCCGCCAATTCAACTGGGCCAAGGCATAGGCCGCTTGTCTGTGCGCCTTCAATTACACCGTCAGTCTCGGAGATGTGGGCTATGTAAGGTGAATAGTCAACTTCCAGATCTCCAAAACGAGTGGTCAGAGCGGATCCTCCGTCGTAGAGCGCTCCGGTAGTCTCTAAGTATACCTTCTCGATAGTGAGAGTGTTTAGGAAGTCTACGTTGCGCGGAGTCAAGCTCTTTCCGTTCATCTCGCCTAACTCAGGATCCTCGGCGTCGTTTTCAAAAGGATCCCATTCCTTCAGCGCAAAGCCTATGTATCCGCGGATCCGGTTTGCGGCTGCCATTTCCATAGAGAGTTCCAAATGCAAGTCAGATGTAGCAGATATCCCGGCATCTATAGGATTGCTCGGGACAATCTGAAACACTGTAGAAAGCGAGCCTCCCAGACTAACACTAGGAGCTGCCAGGACAGGCGATGCCATGACCAGAGCCAGAACCATCGCTAGTATCGAAATATGTCGTTTCATAGTGTATCCCCCTTAGTAAATTGCTTAGTGACAATCTGCTGCATATAATGCTACCGTTGGGAATACAAGATCAAGTATCCATGTTTCCTTGCTCATTGCGTTCCCGTGCTTCATTGTTTGCTGCATGTTCTTTCATCCTTTGCCATATGAGACCACACTGTGCGATCTCACCCGGTCTCCGGCGCTATTCGGGGGCCACCTCCTTTCCTACGCCTACCGGGTTCTTAGTCCTGAGTCATTTCCATCTGTCGACTC
>DUNJ01000117.1 GCA_012839395.1 Tepidimicrobium sp. | reverse complement strand
GAATGGTATTTTCTACAGAGGTGTTGCAGATAATGTTCCATAATTATCCAATAAAGCACTCCATTCTATTATATCATATAGTTATGGATAATTATAGAAGCAGGCAATATTGTTGCATATTGGGATATACTATTTAGGGCATACGATAAATAGGTTAATGGATGTTGATTTTTAATCGTATAAGGTCTATAATAGGGCTGAAGGTCAGAGAAGGTCAGGACAATCTTCTCCTATTTGATTGCGAGGAGGTAGAAATCGATATATGGAATATAAGGATTATTATAAGATATTAGGTGTAGGTAAGGATGCAAGCGATAAGGAGATAAGAAATAGGTATAGAAAACTAGCTAAAAAGTATCATCCGGATTTAAATCCTGACGATTTAAGGGCCCAGGAAAGATTTAAGGAGATCAACGAGGCTTATGAGGTTTTAGGTGATAAGGAGAAGAGAAAAAAGTATGATGCCTTTGGCAGCGGATATAATTTTACCGATGGCCAACATTTTGATCCCTCCCAATATGGATTTGGAAACTTTGGGGATGGGTATAGCTACACCTATACCACCGAAGGTGCAGAGGGATTTAGCGATTTTTTCAACATGTTCTTTGGCGGTGAAGGAAGGTTTGATATGTCCGATCTATTTGGTGGCCGTTCGGGGCGGCCAAGGCGTAGAGCTTCTCCAGCCTATGAATCGGAATTAAATATAACCCTGGAGGAAGGATATAAAGGTACAAATAGAACTGTATCCCTTAGGATAGGAAATGAAAACAAATCTTTATCGGTCAAGGTGCCAAGGGGTATATTGCCCGGCAAGAAGATAAAGATTAAAGGTGGAAAGGCCGGTATAGATGGCGATATATACTTAAAGGTTAATTTTATATTGGAGGATAAACTTAAACTAAAAGGATTGGATATATATAGGGATATAGATCTATTTCCCTGGGATGCAGCCTTAGGTACTAAGGTAATGGTGGATACTTTGGAGGGCAGGATTAAGCTTACCATACCTCCAAACATGGACCCTGATAGAAGAATCAGAATTCCCGGAAAGGGATACAGAGATATGAAGGGAAATAGGGGGGATATGTATATTCGGGGAAATATAGTAAATCCATCTAGTTTGACGGAAGAACAGAAGAGGCTATATGAGCGTTTAAGGGATACAGTGTAGCTTTATTATATGAGGAGGTGGGAATATGGATTATAATAAATTCACTCAAAAGAGTATGGAATGTATACAAAATTCCCAGGAAATAGCTATTAAGAATGGTAATCCGCAGCTGGAGGAAATCCATATTCATAGCGCTTTGATGGATCAGGATGAAGGGTTAATTCCAAAGGTATTAAGCTATATGGGTTTGGATGTAAACCTTATAATAAAGGATATAGACGATAAAATTTCCGACCTTCCTAAGCAATATGGCGATGGAAGCATATATCCAGGTAGGATATATATGAAGATACTACTCAATTCTGAAGATGAGGCTAAAAGGTTTGGAGATGAATATATAGGGGTGGAGCATATCTATATATCCCTATTGAAAGAAAGGGGCACCCCATCGGAGGATATATTCAATAGGTACGATATAAATCTTCAAAGGTTTTTAGAAGCTCTTAAGGAGATAAGGGGAAGTCAAACTATTACTTCTGAAAATCCAGAGGCTACCTATGCTGCTTTGGAGAGGTTTGGAAGGGATTTAACTGAGGAAGCCAGAAAGGGCAATATAGATCCAGTAATCGGTAGGGATGAAGAGATAAGAAATACCATCAGAATTCTCTCCAGAAGAATCAAGAATAATCCAGTTTTAATAGGAGAACCAGGAGTGGGTAAAACCGCCATTGTAGAGGGGTTAGCTCAAAGGATGGTCAATGGAGATGTGCCGGAGGGATTGAAGGATAAAAGCATATTTGCGCTGGATATGGGTGCTATAATTGCAGGGGCTAAATATAGAGGTGAATTTGAAGAAAGATTGAAGGCTGTGCTTAAGGAAATCCATGATTCCAATGGCCAAATTATTATGTTTATAGATGAGATTCACAATATTGTTGGAGCAGGCAGAACCGAAGGCTCCATGGATGCATCTAATTTATTAAAACCTATGTTAGCTCGGGGAGAGATCCTATGCATTGGGGCTACCACCTTGGATGAATATAGAAAGTATATAGAGCAGGATGCGGCCTTGGAAAGAAGATTTCAGAAGGTGTTGATAGATGAGCCCACCGTGGAGGATAGTATATCTATCCTTAGAGGTATTAAGGAAAGGTATGAAATACATCATGGCATTAAAATATCCGATAATGCGGTTATAGCCTGTGCTGTTCTATCCGATAGGTATATAAGCGATAGATACCTACCGGATAAGGCTATAGATCTTATGGATGAAGCTTCAGCTATGATAAGGACTGAGATAGATAGCATGCCCCAAGAATTAGATAAAACCAGAAGGCGAATATTGCAACTTGAGATTGAAAGGGAGGCCCTTAAAAGGGAAACGGACGAAAGTTCAAAAGTGCGTCTTCAAAGGATAGAGAAGGATATCGCAGAGTTAAGAGGGGAATTCGATGTCAAAATAGCTAAATGGGAAGAGGAGAAGAAAAATATACTATCTGTGAGGAAGATCAAGGAGGAAATAGATATAACCAAGAGGCAGATAGAGGAGGCGGAAAGGGAGTATGATCTAGAGAGGCTGTCCCAATTAAAATATGGCAAATTGGTAGAATTGGAGAAGCAATTGAGGGAAGCAAATTTGAAGAATGAGAAGGATGACAGAATGTTAAAGGAGGAGGTAACAGAAGAGGAAATAGCAGAGGTAGTATCCAAATGGACTGGAATACCAGTAACTAAGTTGGTGGAAACCGAAAGGGAAAAGTTGTTGAATTTGGATGAAATATTGCATAGAAGGATAATTGGTCAGGAAGACGCCATATCATCCGTAGTGGATGCGGTTATAAGGGCAAGGGCTGGAATCAAACCGTTAAATAGACCGGTAGGATCCTTTATATTTTTAGGGCCGACGGGAGTAGGTAAGACGGAGTTGGCAAAAGCTTTAACGGAGACTCTATTTGATGATGAGAGGAATATGGTAAGGATCGATATGAGTGAATATATGGAAAAGCATTCCGTATCCAGGCTTATAGGAGCTCCCCCTGGATATGTAGGTTATGATGAGGGTGGTCAATTGACAGAGACTGTAAGGCGGAAACCCTATTCAGTAATACTATTTGATGAAATAGAAAAGGCCCATTCCGATGTATTTAACATACTTTTACAGGTGTTAGACGATGGTAGGCTTACAGATAATCAGGGTAGAACCGTGGACTTTAAGAATACAGTAATAATAATGACCTCTAATATAGGCTCTGCTTATCTAATCGAAGGTCTAAAGGCCGATGGGAAGATAGATAAATATACAAAAGAAAAGGTTATGGATGAAATGAAAAGAACCTTCAGGCCGGAATTCCTAAACCGTCTTGATGAGATAGTCATGTTTAAGCCATTGCAAAGGCACGAGATATTTAAGATAATCGATCTTAGAATAGCTGAAATAGAGGATAGACTGCGGGACAGGGAGATTGAGATAGAATTTTCAGAGGAGGCCAAGGAATTTGTGCTTAATAGGGCTTATTCCATTCAATATGGCGCTAGACCTATAAATAGATTTTTACAGAAAAATCTAGAAACAGAAATGGGTAGAAAGATCATAGCTGGGCTATTGAAGGATAAGGATAAGGTAATTGTAAGGGTTGAAAATGATAGCTTAAAGCTAATAGTAGAATAACTATACACTGCGGTATTTTACCGTTGCGTATAGTTATTCCCATCTAGGTCAAAATATCCAATAGCATACCTTTTATATCATCTAATCTTCTTAAAATCTTAATTCGATTATCCTCTATATTTAAAAAATCCCTAGTAAGTTCATCCAGTTCGTTGTCCACCTTTTTTACCAGTGAATATACCCTATGGCGTCCACGTCTATCTAAAGAGTTTTCTTTGAAAAACACGTGGGAGTTATTGACGGTAATACTTAAAAAATCTTTAACTAATTCCTTATATTCAATAAGGTCTTCTATAAATAGCTTATCTTGTAGTTTATTCGTTTGGGTTTCAATTCGATTGAATAATACTTTTAACTCTTCCCTAATATGTTCCTGTTCAACCTTGTTTAATTTTTGTTTAAAGGTTTCATATACCTTGCTTTGGGATTTGGATTTTATGCCTTCAATGGGACGGGTATTATCAACACCGATTCTTCCAATCCTAGTCATAGAACAACCCTCCTTGCTCCTCTATTATATACTATCGACAATAAAAACAAAAAGATTATAGAAACTTAAGAAAAACGATTTTATGTCGATATATTAGTTGAGGTCCTAATAGGAGGAATAAAAGTGGAAGCCATAAATTTTAACACAAAGGAAATTATAATAGAAGCTTACAGTATGAGACCAATCCTATACTACGATATTGAAGGAACTTTAGTTGAAAAGGATGGGAAGGATATCCAAGTAGACGCTATGGTAGGAGATAGGCGGGTATCTTATAAACTGAGGTTAAAAGAAGATATTCAATTTCAGGTGGGAGATAGAATAAAGATAGATAGGGAAAATATATTATCTTTGAAGGTAGAGGAAAAAAAAGCTGAAAAGGGCCCGGTGGTAGAAGAAGGTATTATAAAGGATTTAGGTTTGCAAGATGATGAAGAGGTTAGAAATAATATAGAATATCTAATGGATAATCGGGTCCCCATAACAAGGGAGAATCTAGAATCCTTCTCCATATCTAAAAAATATTTAAAGGAAATAATCCACAATATAGATTTCGATTCCTGTGTGAAACTATTGGATATGGATATAGATCTAGAAGAAGATTCCTTGCAAAAAGTTGCCAAGGCATTGGCCTATGTAAATGGAAGGGATGGAAGTCTATCCATAGGGGAGATATTGAGGCTGGATAGAGAGTTGAGCTATGGGGAAGCGAAAAGGATTGCAAGGGATATATATGGAAGAACCATGGGAAAGGATATATACGATAGCATAATTGCATTGCATAGAGAAGGGCTTCCGATAACCAAAGAGAATATCGATAGGGTAATGGAAATAATGGACAAGCTTTATAGCCTAAGGGGTGGTGAGGATGGAATATTATTGGATAGTATTAGGGAGGAGTTGCCTATCAATATAGAGACATTATATAAGCTTAAACATTCTTATAGCAGCAACAGCTTGAACAAAAACATTACCTCTCCATTGTATGAAAGGTTTATTATAGAGAGGGAGCCATCCATAGAGGAATTGCTAGGTATATTGAAGGATATAGGATTGGCTCAAAACGAACAGAACCTAGGGCTAATAAGGGAGTTTATGGTACATGGCGTAGAGGTGACTAGGGAAAACCTCGATATCATATTAGATATGAAAGCTGCCCTATCGGAATTGATGGATATGTTGGACGAAAAGTCTATTGCAAGGCTTATAGACGAGGGAATAGATCCTCTTAAGGAGGATATAGGGGTGCTAGTGAATAGGATTAAGGAACAGGTAGATAGCAATCAAGGTAGAGTATCTAATGAAACTATGAAAATATTGGAAGAAATAAACAGACTGCGAAGTATCACGGATAGAGAGTTATTGTCCTTAATTGAAAGCGGAAAGGATTTCAGGATAGCCGATTTAAAGGAGATAGTAAATACGAACATTTCCCTAGTAGGCCCTGTAAATCAAAAGATTATTGAAAAGACCATATCCATATCCAATATATTCAATACATTGGGGAATTTAGACTCCTCTACTATAGCATTTGCTACCAGAAAGTATAGCACTTTAACTTTACGAAATCTATATGATACTAAGGTTCAGCTAACCGTTGATGAAAACAATATGGTACAGCTTATCGATGAAAGAAAGCAAGATTTAATTAGACAAGAATATTTAAATGCCAAAGCCAATATCAGATTGAGTTGGATAAGGGAAAGTGTCGAAGAGGGAATAGAATTGGAAGAGTTGCCATTGAAAGAGTTGAACCGGTATATGGACAGAAGGGATAGATATAGAGAGGTGCAAGATCTGGTAAAGGGGATCAAAGGTCTTAATGGCAAGGAAGATTTCCTCATACCGCGGGTAATAAAAAGCGGAGTCCATATGTCCATAGGGCGATTAATCAATATGAACTATATGCTCAATTATGGCTATGGCCTAGGAAATATATTGGATAAAATGCTAAGTGGAGAAAATAGTTTAAACTTAGGAGATATGGCAGGAAGGGTTCAAAACTTAAAGGGCGATATAAAGAAGCTTTCTACCTCTTTAAGGGAGGGTAAAAAGGATATAGCAGAAAACTATAGGAATATGTTGGAGAGTCTTAAAAGGTTTAATGATTCTCTAAACCTAGATATGGGAAATAGGGATGAAGATATTAACGATATAGAGAAGTATATAGAATTGCAAGATCGCCTGTCCCAAGATGAGCTAATACTTCAGATACCCGTTTTTACTGACAAAGGATATAGGAATGTGAACCTCATAATTCCCAATATACATAAGGGAATGGATAAAGAAGATATGATATTCCATTTCAATCTTGAGACCGAAAACCTAGGGCAGGTAAGGTTAAATCTAAAGGTAGTGGAAGAACAAATAAGTATATATTTTGAGTCGGGAAAGGATGATGTTATTATAAAGCATAGTGATCTATTGGCAAGGGGCCTGGATGAAATTGGATATAATTTAAAAGATATGGAAATGGGGGATATAATATAGGTGATAATATGAATATACGGTTGGTTTTAGAAAAGGATGTAAAGGTTGCCTATGAAAAGAAGGCTGTAAAAAATAATATGGATCTAAGGGAAGGATGGAGTGTAGAGAACATTCAAAAGGTGCCTGAAGAGCTATTTCAGATATTGGGTAAAACCTTATCATTTATAGAGAATATAGATTGCATGGAGGGAAGTAAATATGAGGATAAACAATAATATACCGGCGTTAAATACACATAGGATGCTTGGAATAACCAATATTGGTTTGGAGAAGACTTTAGAAAGACTTTCATCGGGAAAAAGGATAAATAAAGCTGCCGATGATGCAGCAGGATTGGCTATATCTCAAAAGATGGAGGCTCAGATTAGGGGGCTACGACAGGCTTCGAGGAACTCATTAGATGGCATATCATTGCTGCAGACGGCGGAAGGGGCGCTAAATGAAGTCCATTCAATGTTGCAAAGGATAAGGGAGTTGACGGTTCAAGGGGCTAATGGAATATACGAAAGGGAAGATTTAAAAGCACTAGCAGACGAAATAAAGGAATTGACGGAGCAGATAGATAAGATAGGCCAGGATACCACCTTTAATGGTATATACTTATTAAAGGGAAATCTAGTAGAAGAAGGGGAGTCTCAAACGTTGTTAAGATTACAAATAGGAGCTAATAAGGAGCAGTATATAGATATAGATATGTCTAAAATAGATATAACAGTTGCAAAAATTCAAGAAAATGGCGGAGAAGATTCCAATAAATTGGAGATTGTAGGGGATAATCATATCGTTAAGATGGATGAAGATAAATTTGTAGTAAACATGGGCGCTTTAAGTCCAGAAAAATTTAACGAGGCTATAACCGTCTATGATGATGCAATAAACAGGGTGGCCTCTCAGCGTTCTCAGTTAGGAGCTTATCAAAACAGGTTGGAACATACCATAAGGAATGTGGACAATACGGCGGAGAATTTAACAGCGGCTAAATCTAGAATAGAGGATACCGATATGGCAATTGAGATGTCTGAGTTTGTAAAGCTAAACATTTTACAACAGGCTGGAACTGCTATGCTTTCGCAGGCTAATCAATTACCCCAATCCGTATTACAGCTATTACAGTAGGGGGGTTCAATAGTCTATGGAAGAATTAAACTTAGAACAGAGGATAGCCACGACCAATAGCTGGGGGTTAATCGGTATGCTATTGGATAGGCTGGTGAAAAACTTTGAAGGTGCCATATTTTCAATTGAAGATAAGGATTATGATAAGTTGGAAGAGCTGAACAATCATTCAAGAGCGATATTAACCGAGCTATTAGTACAATTTAACGGCGGGGACCGCCTTTCTCATAGTTTACGCGAGATAAATCTATATTTAAATAAACTCATGACTGAGGGAGAGATAAAGAAGGATCCATCTGTGTATGAGACCTGTATCAGAATAACCAATCCTTTAATTGAAGGTTTTGAGGAGCTAGAACTTAAGGAAGAGCCTAGAACGGTAGCCGGGCTTACCTATGGAAAGAATAGCCTAGATGATTATGTTTTAAAATCGGATAGGAGTTTTGAAGGATAAAAAAGCTGTGGAGGCCTCCACAGCTTTTTTATAATCATTATATGTATGCGTGCACCCAGGGTTGACGCTATAACTCAAGCGTTACCTAAACAGTTAGCTCGAGATAGGCACCCCCACGGCACATGGAAGGGTCTACTTACCGCTGCTTCCTCCCGGATCTGACGGGGTTCATAGGTTTCCATTGCGCAGGACCCATTCGTCACTGCCACTTATTCAGGGCAGACCTTAAGCTATAAACGCCTAAACTGGGAATTCAATCCTGCTATAGCGGATTGCAGGTTATTTCGTGCTAGATGGGGAGGTAGCG
>DUNJ01000116.1 GCA_012839395.1 Tepidimicrobium sp. | reverse complement strand
GCTTTCAAGGATTTTCTGCTTTTTTATAAAAAATTTATACTTTGTCTTCAGTCTGATAGCTATAATAGGAATTATAGCTATTTTGTTCATAGCAATAATATCGGTTATGTTTTTTAGAACCAGGTATGATGTACTCTATGCCGACCTATCATTGGAAGATATGGGAGAAATAACTAAAAAGTTGGATGAAATGGATATAAAATGGAAAACACCAAGCAAGGATGATCCAACTACCATATTGGTTCCAGCGGATATGAAGAATAAGATTAAAATCGAATTAGCTTCCCATGGGTTGCCTAAGGAAGGATACGGATTTATCGATGCATTTAAAGATAGTAGCTGGACAATGACCGACTATGATAAAAAACAGAGGATGCAGCTGGCTTTGCAGAACGAGCTAGCTTCAACGATTTCTGAGATTGATGGAATAGAAAGTGCAACTGTTTACATAAATGAAAGGGAAGATACAGGTTTTGTATTGGATGGGGATGACAGGGAAACTACTGCTTCGGTATCGATAACCAGGACTGGAAATCGACCTTTGAAAGCTGAAACAGTTGCTGCTATACAGAACCTTGTGGCTCCAGCCATAAATACCGAGCCGGAAAAAGTGCAGGTTATCGATAGCGAAGGAAAACTATTGACTGGTGATGGAAAAGATACCGATTTTGTAATGGCTGATCAATTCAATATTAAGGATAGTTTAGAGCGTAAGATAGATGAGAGCATAAAGAGATTTTTAGAAAATGTTTTTGGATATGGAAATGTAGATGTTAGATCCAGCGTTAAGGTAAATTTTGACAGCGAAAGGACCACGATAGTGGAATTTACTCCTCCTGTTGAAGGGGATGATGAAGGCCTTATTAGAAGCATGGAGGAAGTAGAAGAACACATGGTTGGCGGCGCAGCAGCTGGAGTAGCTGGAACAGAGTCTAACCCGCCAGAATATGAGATGTTGGAAGATGGAAATGAGAGATATGATAAGATAAGCAGAATTATAAACAACGAGCTAAATGAAATTAACAGGGAAATTGAGAGAACACCAGGGGAAATAGAAACCATAACTGTAGCCGTTCTAATAAATAGGGATGCCCTGGTTGATGGTGAACTTACACCAGATAGGGAAAGGGATATATCCGATTTAATCTATGCAGCAACAGGTCTTGATACTAGACAAGTTGAGGTAAGGGCTGAGAGGTTTAGAATAGATGATCAGGTGGAACCACCTAGGAGAAGAATGGATATGAATTGGTGGGTGCTAGCCATAGTATTAGTAGCCGTTGCGGGAGTAGTGGGATATTTAGTATATAGGAGAAGAAAGGCAAGGGAGCTAGAAGAGCTGGCGATGGATATCGAAGATACGGTAGATGTGACGCCTGAGATTGAAGACCTGGACTTTGAAACGGAGGAATCAAAGATGAAGGCGCAAGTAGAGAAGTTTGTAGATAGAAAACCTGATGAGGTGGCTCAGTTGTTAAGGACCTGGCTAAATGAATAGGAGAAATATATATGATGAGGAAAAAGCTTAGTGGGAAAGAAAAAGCGGCAATATTATTGATTACATTAGGGCCGGAAAAATCTGCAGAGGTGTTTAAACATTTAAATGATGAGGAAATTGAAGAATTGACCTTACAAATAGCAAATATGCGTATGGTTTCATCAGAGGAAAAACGGCAGGTGATGGAAGATTTTTATCAGATCGCCTTAGCCCAACAATATATCTCTGAGGGAGGAATAAATTATGCAAAGGAGATCCTCGAAAGGGCTTTAGGGCCTAAAAAAGCTGTTAATATTATAAGCAAATTGACTTCATCCTTACATGTAAGACCATTTGAATTTATTAGAAATGCAGATCCTAATCAGCTGTTAAATTATATTCAAAATGAACATCCTCAAACCATAGCCCTAATACTATCCTACCTCCAACCAAAGCAATCAGCAGAAATATTGGCAAACTTATCTCCAGAAAAACAGAGCGAGGTCACTAGGAGGATTGCAACAATGGATAGAACGTCACCGGAGGTTGTAAAGGAAATTGAAGCGATCCTGGAGTCGAAGTTTTCCAGCGTTATATCCGAAGATTTCACCATGGCTGGTGGTATACAGAGCACTGTAGATATTCTAAATTCAGTAGATAGGGGTACAGAGAAATTCATCCTAGAGGAATTGGATATGAGGGATCCTGATTTAAGTGAAGAGATAAGAAAGAGGATGTTTGTATTTGAAGACATTGTATCATTAGATAGCAGAAGCGTTCAGAGGGTGGTTAGGGAGATCGATAATTCCCTTTGGGCTATAGCGTTAAAATCTGCTAGTGAAGAAGTCAAAGAGGTTATATTTGCAAATATGAGTAAGCGACTTGTAGAGATGATTCAAGAGGATATAGAATTTATGGGTCCAGTTCGAATACGAGATATAGAAGAGGCTCAACAGAATATAGTCAATGTAATCAGAAGGCTAGAAGAAGAGGGAGAAATTATTACTCCTAGAGGAGGAGATGAAATAATTGTCTAATATTATTAGATCTTCTAGGATAATAGAATCAAATATAATGTCTGAACAGATGCCGGATGTTGAAAATCCCTTGGAGGAAAAAATTATCGAGGAGGCTAGAAAGAAGTATGACTCCATAATATCCGATGCTGAAAAAGAGGCTAGAAAGATCATAGAGGCTGCCCATATCGAATCTGAAAGGAAAATAGCTAAAGCTTATGAAAGGATCAGGGAAAGATTTAAAGAGGCTGAAGCTGAAGGTTATGATAAGGGATATAGGTCAGGACTTGAAAAGGGCTTTAATGAAGGGCATAGGGAGGGATTCGAACAAGGAGAAAAGGATTCAAAGCGGCTGATATCAGAGGCTTTAAATATAAAGAATATGTATATTGAAAAGAGGAATAATGCCTTAAAGGATGTAGAGAAGGATTTAATAGAGCTTGTGATTTCCATATACGAAAAGGTTCTATATAAAAAAGTAGAGGAAGATAAGGAACTGATAGTTTCATTGGTGTTAAATGGAGTCGATAATTTAGAGGTAGACAGGAAACTAACTATCATATTGCCCAAGGAAAGTTATGAAGTAGTAGAAAAACATAGGGATGAAATCTTAGCAAAGGTGAGCTCAATAAATGAATTGGATATAAGGATAAATAG
>DUNJ01000115.1 GCA_012839395.1 Tepidimicrobium sp. | reverse complement strand
TTTTTTAAAATATTACACGTGTTTTAATCCTTCCCTCAAACTATGCCATGCCAATACCGCACATTTCACCCTAGCAGGCATATTGGATATATTTTGAAATATTATGGAATCCTCCAAAACCTCCAATTCCTCCTCAGCCGTTATATCCTTTTTGATCATAGATAAAAATATATCGACTAACTTTAATGCCTCATCTATGGACTTGCCTTTAACCAAATCGATCATCATGGAGGTAGAGGCCTGGGAAATAGCACATCCTACCCCCGAATAGGCTGCATCCTTTATAATGTTATCTTCTATTTCCACTTCCAAGACTATATCGTCGCCACAGTTAGGATTGTACCCCCGTTCAGATATATCCGGATTTTTTAAAGCTCTCCTATTATGGCTGCTCCTATTATGTTCCATTATCAACTGAGTATAAATAGATTCAAGCCCCATAGCCTAACCACTTCCTTACATTCTTAATGGCCCGTATAAACTGATCTACATCCTCCTTGGTATTATATAAGTAGAAGCTCAATCTAGAAGTTGCCGGTAGACCCATGTATTTCATCAGTGGCTGTGCACAATGATGTCCAGATCTTATAGCAACCCCATAGGCATCCAATATGGTGGATACATCATGAGGGTGTACACCATCTATCGTGAAAGATATTATTCCACCTTTGGATTTCAAATCCTTTGGTCCCTGTATGCCTACATAGGGTATATCCAATAGCCTGTCCAATGTATATTCCATCAATTTCATCTCATGATCCCTAATGCTATCCAACCCTATATCCTCTATATATTCAATAGCTGCCCCCAGTCCTACAGCCCCTTCCACATTCTGGGTCCCCGCCTCAAACTTATGAGGGATGGGCGCAAAGGTAGCGTCCTGTTCCGTTACATACTCAATCATATCCCCACCTAATAGATAGGGGGGCATATCCTCCAATAATTTCCGCTTACCGTATAGAACACCGATCCCCATAGGCCCCAACATCTTATGACCAGAAAACACGTAAAAATCTGCATCCAATTCCCGAACATCAACTTTCATATGAGGAACAGCCTGGGCCCCATCTACGACTACCGTTGCTCCAACTCTACGAGCTCTCTCCACTATCTCTCGAATTGGATGAATAGTCCCAAGTACATTAGACATATGAGCTATAGCCACTATCTTAGTCTTTGACCCTATAACTCTATCCATCTCCTCATCGGTTATCCTCCCTTTATCATCTAGGTACATATATTTTAAAACAGCACCTTTTTGCCTCGCTACCCTTTGCCAAGGAAGTATATTGCTATGATGTTCAGATATGGATAAAACTATCTCATCGCCTTCTTTCACAAATTCCATACCATAGGAGTTAGCGATTAAATTGAGGGATTCAGTGGTATTACGGGTAAATATTATTTCCTTAACCTCTCTAGCGTTTATAAATTCCTTGACCCTTTGCCTACTGAAATCATACTCCTCCGTAGCCCTTATGCTAAGCTGATAGGCACCCCTGTGAGGATTGCCATTGGATATTTTGTTGTATTTGGCCATTGCATCTAGAACTTGAATAGGTCGTTGGGTGGTTGCAGCGCTATCCAAATATGCCAACCTATGCCCATTGACATCTTGATTCAATGTTGGAAAATCATCTATTATACCTTCAATATCCAGCTTGACCATTTATAATCCTCCTATCGATTTCATCATAAATCAAGCCCCTCAATTCTTCCATTGGAATCCTTTCCAATACAGATCTAAAGGAAGCCCTTATTATTAGCCTTTTGGCCTCGTTAAAATCCAAGCCCCTACTCATAAGATACAAGAGCTGATCTCTATCGACCTGACCTGCACTGGCAGCGTGTTCCCCTTGCACATCATCCTCATCGCACATTAGTGCGGGAATGGAATGAGATTTTACTGTAGGATCTAATAGCACCACAGATTCTTGCTCCATTCCCTTCGATAGCCTTGCACCCCTTTTAAAATCCAAATTCCCCCTAAATACCTTCACCGAATTATCCATTAAAACCCCCTTAGTTTCTATATTGCTTATACTTCTACGGCCCTTATGGATCATGGTATATTCTAAATCCATCCTGCGATCCCCATCGCCTAGATATATCGAGTATAAGTTCCCCTCACTAGCTTCATCCTTCAGGATAGATGTATAATTGGAGCCGCTAATAATGCTTCCTATCTCTATGGATATCCAATTGACTACCGCACCCCGTTCTATATGTGCAATATTGGAATCGAATTTATAGGAGTGATCATTCATCCTCTGTATCTTTATTATATTAACCACTGCATTTTCCATGGCATAAACCTTGGTTACCCCGCTATGAAATGCCCGAGTGTCTCCATTAGAGTAATAGTCTACTACCAATGTACTTCGGCTATTTGGAGATGATATCACTATATTATTATCTATAACCATAGGACTTTCATCATCCATATTAAAATTCAATCTTATGGGTTCATCTATCCTAATATCCTCTGGTATATATAGGCCAATACCACTATTATAATTATCCATTACATAGGAGGTAATATTTTTATCTACCCCAGTAATATCATCATTTACCCTTTCCGCTATTAATTTGTTTTCCACTTTATTTATATTGGTCAACTCCACCCCCATAGGTAGCTCCTCATAATCTACATACTCCTCATGATATTCAATCGCTGTTGGGAGCCTATATCCTTTTAATTCAATTCTATTCCAATTTATCATAGTAACCTCCCTATCCAATGGAGCCTTCAAGCTCTATATTAATCAAATTATTCAATTCTACCGCATATTCTAGTGGTAATTCTTTAGTTATGGGTTCTACAAACCCCCTCACTATCATAGCCTTAGCTTCCTCTTCACCTATACCCCTACTCATAAGATAGAATATGGCCTCCTCGCTAATCCTACCCACCTTAGCCTCATGGCCTATGTCGATATCATCGTTTCTCAAATCTATTATGGGTAGAGCATCAGATATGGATTCGTTATCCAATATTAGGGATTCGCAATCCACTGTGGATTTGCTACCATATGCCTCCGGCAATACCTTTATAAGCCCTCTATAAAATGCATGTCCACCGTTCTTAGATATGGACTTAGAATTTACAGTGGAGGTGGTATGTGGTGCAGCGTGTAGTACCTTAGCACCTGTATCCAGGTATTGCCCTGTGGAGGCAAATGTTATGCCGGTAAACTCGGATCTAGCCCCTTCTCCTTTCAATATGCTCATAGGATATAGCATGGAAACCTTAGAACCAAAGGACCCAGATATCCATTCTATAGTTCCATTCTTCTCTACCAAGGCCCTCTTGCTATTTAGGTTATACATATTCCTAGACCAATTCTCAATAGTGCTATATCTTAAACTAGCATCCTCCTTTACAAATAGCTCCACACATCCTGCATGAAGATTGTTTACTTTATATTGAGGTGCAGAACATCCCTCTATAAAGTGTAATTTGGCCCCCTTCTCTACAATTATCAGGGTATGTTCAAACTGTCCTGCTCCAGGAGCATTCAATCTAAAGTAAGATTGTAATGGAATATCCACATCTGTCCCTTCGGGCACATATACAAAGGAGCCACCAGACCACACAGCCCCATGAAGTGCTGCAAATTTGTGATCCTCCGGAGGGATTAATTTCATAAAGTATTCCTTCATTATGTCTTCATATTCCCCTAGGGCGGTTTCAATATCCATATATACTACCCCTTGATCCACCAACTCCTGCCTTATATTGTGATAAACCACCTCTGAATCGTATTGGGCTCCTACTCCTGCTAAAGATTCTCTCTCGGCTTGTGGGAGTCCCAATCGCTCAAAGGTATCCTTAATATAATCGGGTACATTATCCCAACTATGCTCCATCTCCGTATCTGGCCTAATATAGGTTCTTATATTATCCATATCCAGGCCGGATAGATCTGCACCCCAGGTGGGAAGGGGTATACTATTGTATATTTCCAACGACTTAAGTCTAAAGTCGGTCATCCATTTAGGTTCGTCCTTCTCCTTTGAAATCTCCAGTATTATATCCTTCGATAACCCCTGATCCGATTTATATCTATAAGTAAATTCATCCTTTATATCGTATATCTCCCTATCTATATCCTCGATATAAGTCTTTTGTCTTTCCATATTTTCACCCCTACATGCTTGAAAATTCAGCTCTAATATTTTCATAACCTTTTTGTTCAATCTCTTTCGCTAACTCCATACCGCCCGTCTTAACTATCCTGCCATCCAATAGTATATGGATATAATCGGGTTCCAAGTAATCCAATAACTTATTATAATGAGTTATTACCAATATGGATCTGCTTTCATCCTTAAACTCTTTAATCCCCTTGGCCACTATCCTTATGGCATCCACATCTAAACCGGAATCCGTTTCGTCCAATATGGCAAGTTTAGGCTCCAATATGGACATCTGTAGCACTTCATTTTTCTTCTTCTCTCCACCGGAGAATCCAATATTTAAGTATCTGGAGGCATATTCCTCATCCATATCCAACTGCTCCATCTTCTCCTTCAATAGCCTTTTAAATGACATCAATCCTATCCTTTCATCGGATACAGCCATCTTTGCTGTACGCAAAAACTCCTCCACCGTAACCCCTGGAATCTCCTCGGGGTATTGGAAGGATAAAAATATTCCCTTTTTGGCCCTTTCATCGGCCCTCAGGTCGTTG
>DUNJ01000237.1 GCA_012839395.1 Tepidimicrobium sp. | reverse complement strand
TGGATATGGTAAACAATGTATTAATAGAAGTTATGGGGTCAATAGCAGAAGAAGAAAGGCAAAAGATAAGGAGAAGGCAAAGGGAAGGTATAGAACAAGCAAAGAAGGCAGGAAAGCATCTAGGAAGGCCCAGAATGGATTGGGACACAATAACAAGGCAGCAAAGGGAACTAATAGGGGAATATTATCCTATGTGGAAAGATGGAGAGATTACAGCTACTAAGTTTATGGAGATAGTGGATCTAAAGAGGAATACGTTCTATAAGATTATAAGCCAATACGAGGAATTACAGGGGGTGAAGTAATGGAGAATATAACAGTAAATTATAAAGAGCTGGAAAGGTTCCTGGAATACTTACAAGATAAGATTGAGGATTGCTATAAGGCAGAAACTGAAAGGGCAATAAAAGAATATTTGAAGGAAATTAAGGGATAGCAAGTCTATCCTTTTTTATTGTTACAAATGCAAAACAACCTAATATCAAAAACTTGTTTTTAATAAATATATGTTATATAATGAAAGTAAAGAAAGATTAAGAAAGAGGGGGTATATATGGAGTTACTAAGTATGGATAATTTAAGAGAAAGCAATAAGAATTTTGTAAAGCAGTACCTAAAGGAATTTAGGGACATAGAGAAGGCAAATAAATTAATAAAGCTATTTAGTAGGCCAGATTTACCTAAAGATTATGGAACTTTTATATTAGATGGTTGGCTAGATGAATTAAACAAGATATTAAGAGAGTGAGGGGATTGTATGAATAGAAAAAGTATAGTAAAAGAAATAATTGAGAGGTATAACAACAGAGAGGGAAATATTACAGAGTTATCTAATAGCTATGAAGGTTATTCAAGACAAAAGTTTTATAGAGATATTAAAAAGTATGGAATAGTAAAAGATGATGATAACGATATATATATTATTCCAGAGGATAACATTAAGGGGCAAATAGATTTATTAGAAGGCACAGAAGGGCCAGAGAGCCATAATAACATTAAGGCAATAGATAATATACCTAACAAAGAAATTAAAGCGACAGAAAGAGATAAAGGGGTTAAAGCTATGACAGAAGTAAAAGACACTACTAAAAAGAAAAAGACATTTGAAATTGATGTAGAACTAGAGCAATTTATAAGAGTACAAGCAGCGATAGAAGATATTACTATAAATGAATGGGTTAATAAGATACTATGGAAAGCTATTCCAGAAGATACAAGAAGAATTGTTAAAGAGTAGAGAAAAGGGAAATATTGTTAGAGTTATGTTAAAAGTATTGAAAGGTACATTAATTTAGTGTATTATAGAACCATAAGAACAATAAGAAAATAAAAAGGCCTTGAAGTGTTACCAGCACTATCAAGACCACGAATTAAGTTATAGGTTCCCCAACCTGTAATATAACTATTGTATTTACATTATAGGAAATATAATTCAAGTAGTCAATAACAAAAGTTACTAAAAAGTAGACAAAAGTTATCGAAAAATAGAATAAAACTATAAATTACTTGAATAAAACTATAAAAAATACAATTAAAAGGGAATGGGCCTACTTTACATAGAGTGGATACCTATAACTTGTCCAGAAAAGGATTTAGTTAAGGTATCCTTTTTTATTACACAAGTGAGAGGTGAAAAGGTGTATCAATTTATAAAAGAAATAGCCAAGGGTACAAATGAATATATAGAGATTAGGGAAATAGATCCAGAAGGGAATACAAAGCAGCATTTTTTAAAGTTAGAGGATCTAAAGGACTATAGGCCACCAATGAATAAGAATATATATTTTGGGGTTTATAGCAGGAATAGAAAAGATGGCAAGGCCCAGAGCTGCAATACCACAAGGGTACTATGGGCTGACTATGATGCAGGAATGAAAGGCCTAACAGTATATGAGAGAGTG
>DUNJ01000007.1 GCA_012839395.1 Tepidimicrobium sp. | reverse complement strand
TCCATCGATGGGGGTATGAATATATGATGAATAGAAGACGGGTGGTAGTAACTGGATTGGGCGCTATCTCCCCCATAGGAAATTCCGTGGAGGATATATTGGAGAGCATAAAAACCTCCAGATTGGGCATCGATTTAATAGAGAACTTCGATACTGAAGGCTTTCAGGTAAAGTTAGCGGGGGAGGTTAGGGATTTAGATTTTGAAAGCTACATAGATAAAAAATCTCTTCGTAGAATGGATAGGGTGAATGCCTTTGGATTGATAGCGGGAATACAATCAGTAGAGGACAGTGGCTTGGATTTAGAACGGCTGGATAGGGATAGGGTAGCTGTTTACATATCCTCCGGAATAGGTGGATTGGAAACTATTGAAGACCAAAAAACGCGGGGTATGAAACATGGATATGAAAAGGTGTCCCCCTTCTTTATACCCATGTCCATAGTAAATATGATCGCCTATCATTTAGCCAGCCACTTCGGATTTCATGGTTCTTGCATATGTCCAGTAACGGCCTGTGCTGGATCCAACTCGGCTATAGGGGAGGGATATAGAAGTATAAAGGATGGCTATAGCGATATAGTATTGGTTGGAGGTGCTGAGGCTAGTATAACTCCCCTGGGGATAGGAGGGTTTTCTTCCATGAAGGCCCTGTCTAGGGAGGAGGATAAGGAAAGGGCCAGTATACCCTTTGATAAGGAGAGGTCTGGCTTTGTAATGGGGGAGGGGGCTGGGGTATTGGTCCTGGAGGAACTGGACCATGCTAGGAGGAGAAATGCAAGGATATACGGGGAGATAATAGGCTATGGTTCCACCTGTGATGCAGGCCATATTACCCAACCTAATAGCCAAGGGATATATGCAGCCAAGGCTATGGAGAATGCAATTGTAGAAGGTGGGATTGAAAAGGAAGAGGTGGACTATATAAATGCCCATGGCACCTCTACCCCCTTAAATGATAAATATGAAACTATAGCTATAAAGAGGGTTTTTGGGGATAGATATAAGGATATATTAGTAAGTTCAACTAAATCTATGACAGGCCATTTATTGGGGGCTAGTGGGGCTATAGAGGCCATAATCACTTTAATATCTATGGTAAATGGAATAATACCCCCAAATATAAACTATAGGGTTAGGGATGAGGAATGTAATTTAAATATAGTGGAAAATGAATATAGGAATGAAAAAATGGACTATGCTATTAGTAACTCTCTTGGATTTGGCGGCCATAATGTATCTATATTATTTAAAAGGTGGGAAGAATAATGAAACTGAACTCAAATGACATACAAGGCATAATACCCCATAGATATCCCTTCCTATTGGTGGACAAGATAGTGGATGGGGAAAAGGGGAAGTGGGCTTTAGGAATTAAGAATGTAACTGTAAATGAGCACTTTTTTTCAGGACATTTTCCGGAATATCATGTGATGCCCGGAGTCCTTATAATTGAAGCTTTGAGCCAAGTGGGGGCTGTAGCTCTCCTATCATTGGAAGAAAACAAGGGTAAATTGGCTTTTTTTGCAGGTATAAAAGCAGCCAAATTTAAAAGGGAGGTGGTCCCAGGGGACCAGCTCTTCCTGGAATGTCGATTGGAAAGGCAAATAAGGAATATAGGCTTTGGCAAGGCTATTGCCAAGGTAGGAGACGAGATTTGCTGTACAGCGGAGTTGATGTTTGCCATCAAATAAAGTAGGGAGCTTGAATTAGAGGGTCCTGTTTGCTATTATTAAATTAAAACGATAAGGGTGAGCCAATGTTAGAAGAATTATTCAATAGCGTCTATGAAAAATTTAAATTGAACTTCTATAAGAGCATATTTAAAGGACTTGAGGACAGGGAAGCCAGCTTAACCCCTACTGAGATACTCTGTGTCGAAGTGATCAATGCATTGGGACGGCCTACTATTAAGGAGTTAACGGAATTTATGGAAACATCTCAATCCAATATGGCCTATAGGGTCTCCAATTTGATGAAAAAAGGTTATATAAAGAAGATCCAATCCAAGGAAGATAAGAGGGAGTACTTATAAAACTTTTCTGTTGGTTCT
>DUNJ01000114.1 GCA_012839395.1 Tepidimicrobium sp. | reverse complement strand
GGTACTAAAGGATGGCAAGAATCTATTCAATATCGATCCAGCCAGATCCGTCCCCCCGGTAGTACCGCCGCCCCTAAATACCAATCCTAGCCCTATTCCCGATACCACCCCACCAAATATAGAGGCTAACAACAGATCTGTTGTCACCACCCGGGCTGGTATTATCTTTAAAAATAAAGATAGTAAAGCTGTAGAATATAATGTCTTCCATCCAAAGCTCTTTCCCAATACCATTATTCCCAAAATGAATAAAGGTATATTTATGGCTAAGTTGGTTATATATATGGGGATATGTATTACCTCTTTAAAGGCGATAGCAAATCCAGTTACCCCTCCCGGCGCTATGGTATTTGGCTCTAAAAATAATACCAGTCCCATAGCCAATAAAAAAGTCCCCAAGGTTAAACCCAATACGGACACTATCGGTTTATACCATCTCTTTACTTCCATATAACTCCCCCCAGTTAACCCACCACATCTCTGTTAAACAATACGGATAATACAAACTTGGGCAATGCCATCTGCCTTTTAATACGGGAAGGCTCTTGAATCAATCTATAGAACCACTCTAGCCCTAGCCTTTGAAACGCCTTCGGTGCCCTATTCACCTTCCCTGCCAACACATCCATAGTTCCTCCATTGCCTATTACCACCTTGGAGGGAAGCCTATCCTTATTTTTATGGATCCAGATCTCTTGCCCTGGAAACCCTAATCCCACAAATACTATATCCGGCCTAACCTTCCCTATAGTCCTGATAATCTCCTCTTCCTCCTGGCTATTTTCCACACCTCTATGGCTGCCCTCAAAATAGCCATGATGGTGGCCTGCCAGCCATATATTGGGATAGCTTTTCAATATATTTTCCCCGGCTTCTTTAGCCACCCCATCCTCCCCTCCCAGTAGGAATAGGCTATATCCATGCTTATCAGCTATCTTCAACAGGTTGATGGATAGATCAAAGCCGGTAACCCTTTCTTTGAGAGGTCTACCTCCTATTCTAGATCCATATATAAGACCTATTCCATCCGGAGTAACCATATCCCCGGAGTTGATTATATCCCTAACCCTCTTATTTTCCTTAGCCGCCATAACTATCTCCGTATTTGGTGTATATATGGTATGTAGCTTATCTCCCGCCAACCACTCCTCCAATATATGGAAGGCCTCATCCATATCCAAATTATCTATTTCAACTCCAAATATCGATACCCGTTCCAAATTATCACCCACTTTTACCTAGCCCATATCTCCTTCGGCTGAAATCCTTAAAAGAACCAATATAAGGCCAATTAAGATCCAAAAGGTTATTATTATCTTAGGCATATATAATATATTTTCCACCAACCCATGGAATAGTATGCCTGCCAACCCTGCTAATAGTCCCCCTGCCATCACCTTTATATATCTATCCTTCCCACCTATTAGCCTTTTGATGGAATACTTAAATAGTGTAAATATGAGAAATATAAATGCTGCCAATCCCAATACTCCGGTCTCCCCCAATATCTGAAGGTATGTATTGTGAATATGATAATAGCCTTGCATATGGCTAGCATAGGTGCTATAGGCTATCCTAAAGGGGACGTATCCAAAGCCTACCCCTATTAACCAGTTCCTTTTAATCACTCCCAATGCAGTATTCCACATATTTATCCTAGACATATTGGATGAATCCTTAAGATCCCATATGCTAATAAACCTATCGAATATCCTATCGGGCAATGTATGTATCATAAGCAAGGCCAATGGGATAGCTAATAACAACAGCCTTTTCTCTATCAATAGGGAGAATATAAATGCTCCAAAGGCCATGCCTAGCCAGCCCCCTCTAGATAAGGTCAACATCAAGGATAGTAGTAATATCATAGTAGTGAAAAAAAACAATAGCTTCTTGGATAGCCTCTTTGAATACCAAAATAAGGCCATAGATAAGGGGATTATCATAACTAAGTATTCAGCCAATATATTGGGATTTCCAAATGCCGAATATATCCTTATATTGGCCTTTGGGTTTCTAATTAAATCCACCCAGCCCCCTTCTATATTAATCCCCTCTCTATATTGAAATAGCCCCAATACCCCTACCATGGTGGCGGCTATTATCAAACAGGTTATAAGTATATTGAAATCCTCCTTGGTCCTAATGGTATTTACCAATACAAATATAAAGCCTATTGCGGTAAGATGAAAGGCCAAATCCCTAAAGCTTCCATATATATCTATGGACGTGATTGTAGATATCAATATAAATACTACAAATAGTATTATTGGAATATCCATAGGCCCCCTCTTTAGGGGTCTAACCCCTTTAAATATCACCTGAAGTAGGTAGGTCCCTACTACCAAGGCCATAAATAGGAGGTTCCAAGTATAGTCCCAAAAGGGTAATGTAATTACCCCTATTAATATACCTACCCTTATATCCTTCGCCATGGATATAAATACTACAAGCCCTAAGAATAGGACCCCAAAATATTTGAAAGATAGCTTCCAATATAGCAATAAAAATATGATTCCAAACAATATGGGGAGTATATTTTCCTTCTTCCTTATATTATCTACCACCATTGATCCACTCCCTCATCTATTATAAATATATTTTTGATACAGTTAAAGACAAGGCTTCCTTTAAGTATATTCCTGTAGCTAGTGCTAAGTCCAGCTAGGGCAGCTATTACCAATGCTAGGGAAAATAAATAGGGTATATAGGTGCTAACTCTATTAAATATATTGATCACCATAATCCCTCCTCCAAGTATTATGAAGAATAAAGATAGGGTTATCTGTAAATCTGATTGATTATGGAATAGCTTATGTATAAGGCCATATATTACGCTGCCCTTCAATATGCCTTCCATCCTAATCTCTATCGTCTTTAAGGTCCCATTTATCCAATTTACAATCCTACAGTACAATCTATATATAAGGCTCTCCTCTATTAAACTTTTATTGGAGGTAAATAGCTCCACTATCTTGGAGCCCTTAGCCAGCTTTTTAAAGCTTATAACAAGGAAATCCCTAATCCTTTTTAATAGGCTATACCTATAAATATCCTGTAATATCTCCCAAAGCCTTACCAATATTCCTACAACTACGCTATTATACATAAAACCACTCCAATTTCCTACTCCATCTCAATGGATAATATCTTCCCACTAAATTCCACATTCTTATTTTCAAACTTAAAGGAACTATCTACCCTGGTCTGCTCCCCCCCAACCATTATAGCGTTGGGATCGTCATGTACATCGGATTTTATTGTAAGTATAACGGTATATTTCCCCGATACCTCCTTCATAACGATGCTTCCATCCTTGGCTTTAGCCTCTTTCTTATAGGGTTCCACCTGCTTATCCACTATATCGCCAAACTTTCGATCTTTTCCATAATGATAAATAGGATCTCCCACCATCAGGGCCTCTACTATATTCTTCTTTATATCCGAAACCTCCACCTCTATCGTTGCAGGCTTGGTTCCTGCTAAGTTGAGCCCTCTTCCCATCCTTCTGGCTCCTCCCAACACCAATAGGATTAAAAGTAGAATTACCCCTAGGTCTATTATATTTATAAGCCCAAATAGCTTTCCCTTTTCATCTATTATCTTCATTCCCTCTACCCCCTATCCAATATTTGTTCGTATATAGAATGATGATCCTCTGCCATCCTTTGGGCAGAGAAGTTGCGCTTTAAGGTTTCATATAGGTTCTGTCCCATGTCCCCTATCCTGCCCCTATCCTTCATAAGGGATAGGATAGCTTTAGCTAGCCCCTTCCAATCTCCCACCTCTATTAAGTTGCCACTAAATCCATCTTCTATGAGCTTATCAATGCCTCCCACCTTGGTGCTAATGGCCGGCTTTTTAAGCCTGGCCCCTTCCAAAAGAACATAAGGGAAGCTCTCGCTTATGGAGGTGAGAACATTTATATCTATCGCATTGAAGAAGGAATACTCATCCTCTACAAAGCCTAAGAAGTGGATATGCTCCCTAAGATCCATATCTTCAACCAGCTTTCTGAGCCTCATCTCATCGTTTCCCGTTCCTGCAATTAAGAATAGGACATCCTCCCTATACTTTAAAAGCTCAGATGCAGCCCTTATAAAGGTTTCATGGTCCTTAACCTGATCCAATCTTCCCATAATCCCTATTATAACCCTATCATTCCCCTGAATACCATACCTTTTTAAAAATTGATCCCTGGATACATAGTCTATAGGCCCTTCCATATCTATTCCATTATAGACGATAAATATCCTGTCCTCATCGAAGTTTCTATCCACCAACATGGATTTAAAGGCATGGGATACGGCCATATAATAGTCAAACCGTCTCAATGCCAACGCATTCAACGGAGTATATATTAGCCTCTTATAGAGGCTATCTTCAAAATCCAGCTTATAATCGCTATGTATGGTAGTAACTAAGGGTATATCTATCTGCCCCTTCAATATTGCCCCGATAAAATTGGCCCTAGCCCCATGGCAATGGACCATATGATAGCCTTTACCTTCTATTTCACCTTCAATTTTCCTTATTATGGACAGGTCCACCCTACTTTTTTGTTCCAATACCTCTATATCTATGCCTGCCTTCAATGCCTCCCTATAAAATACCCCGTCCATAAAGCATATTATCTTAACCTCTATTAACCTGTCCAACTCTTTTACCAGGGATATTACATGGGTCTTAGCCCCTCCGGTGTCCCCACCGCTGATTAGGTGAAGCACTTTTAAATCCTTCAATTGTTCCCAGCCCCCTATTATCTATTCGGTGCTATTGCACCAATTCCCTATATAAGTCAAAGGTATTTTTCAACATCTTGGCTTGGGAGAAATTCTCCTCTACCAAAGCTCTGCAACTTTCCCCTATATCCCTATATTCACTCCTATTATTATATAGATCCACAATGGCTTTAGCAAATACTTTTTCATCTCCAAAAGGCACCAATATCCCACAGCTTCCTCTCTCGAAAATCTCCGGAACTCCACCTACTTGGGTAGCCACCACCGGAATTCCACAGGATAATGCCTCCAATATGGAGAAGGATATGGCCTCCATTACCGAGGGAGATAGGTATATATCCGTGGCGGACAATATCTCCACTATATTTTCCACATATCCAAGAAATATAACCTGATCATCCAACCCATATTCCCTCACCTTCCTTTGGATTATGCCCTTTTCCTCCCCCTCTCCTACCAATAGGGCCTTAAAGTTTGGGATATGCCTTTTTAACTCCTTCAATGAGTCTATTAAGAACCTATGACCCTTATCCCTATGAAACCTAGCGATAGTGGTCAATAACAGGCTATCTTCTGGAATGGCTAGCTTCTCTCTTATCCCATTTTCCATATACTTAAAGCGATTGGTGTCCACCCCATTATATATCAGCTTGGTCTTTGCTGCGGGAATGCCCTCTCCTATAACGGAACTCCCCACCGCCTTGGAGACGCATATTATCCTATCCACAAATAGGGAAAATATCCTATTGAATAGCCTTATAATCCAATTGTTCTGCTGTATCAAATGGGCAGTCCATATGATCTGAACTTTTGGGTTAAATAGCTTGGATAGCACGGCTATATAGTTTTCCCTTAGAAAATGGGCCTGTATCACATCTATATCGTTATCTCTACAATAGGATGCAATTCTTCTAGCCGCCCTAATATCCAATACATTTCTCATCTCCACTATCTCCACATTATCCGTCTTTTCCTCCAATCTATGGTGGGCAGAACCCCTATGGCTACAGATAATATGGATGGATATATCCTCCTCTAGATTATCCAATATATCGTATATATAGGTTTCAGCCCCTCCCTTTTCCATGCTAGATATCATATGTAATATATTCAAATCCATTCCTCCATAGTGCATAATCTATTGCTGTAGCATTTACTAATCCTATACTATAATACTATACCTTATTTTTAAGATTTTATATAGTATTGGATACATAATAATCCCATGCCAAGCCTCCAAAGTAGTAACCGATAAATATGGTTAAGAATAAACTGGTATAAAGAAGATAAAGGAGAGAGCCTGATATGTATAGAGATGATGTAAAACTTAGGATGAAACGCCTAAGGCGGAAGTTGGATCCTTGCGATATCTCCCTTCCACCAGGCTATAGGATAGATGTATTTGCAAGTAAGCTTACAACACCGATAAATATACTGTTTACCAAAAGAGGGGATATGCTGGTCGCTGACTCTGGAGTTGCAGATGGCAATGGAAAGGTATTGAAGTTGATGGATAGAAGGTTTAAAGTGATAGCCGATGGATTTAATCCCCCATTAACAGGAATCAATGAATATGAGGGAAATATATATGTATCCCATCGCCGATTTGTTACGATAATTAAGCCCGATGGCACACAGGAGGATATAATAGATGGATTGCCTAGCAACGGGGATCATCATAATAACAGGGTTGTCTTTGGCCCCGATGGTAAGATGTACTTTGGCCAAGGCACTGCCACCAATACCGGAGTAGTTGGGAAAGATAACGATTGGGTTCCAGAGCACCCATTTTTCCATGACTACCCTGGTGGCCCCATCAAATTAAGAGGTGAGAACTTTACCAGCTCCACCTTCCTAGAGGATTTCCCCGAAAGGATGGCAACTACTGGCGCCTACGAACCCTTTGGAGTATCCTCCTATTCAGGAAAGGTTATAGATGGGATCACCAGAGCAAATGGTAGCATATTGAGAGCCAACCCAGATGGAACGGATTTGGAGCTGGTGGCATGGGGACTTCGCAATCCCTTTAGGATACAGTTTGATCGCTATAACCGGTTATTTGCGGCCAATCATGGTATGGATGTTCGAGGTAGTCGCCCAGTAGCCAATTCACCAGATGAGTTTCAATTGATAGAGCAGGGCTGCTGGTATGGATGGCCCGATTATACGGGAGGGCTGCCAGTTACCCTACCTCAATTTAAGCCGGAAGGGGAGCCTCAGCCTAGCTTCCTATGGGCCGAACACCCGATGCAGCCTCCCAAGCCCTTTACAACATTTCAACCTCATTCGGCAACCATGGGATTCAATTTCAACTATGATCCAAAATTTGGCCCAATAGGGGATGCCTATATAGCAGAATTTGGAGCTATTATACCTACCAATACAGGGGGAAAACCCATATATGATGTAGGGCATAGGGTATCCAAAATCGATATGGAGAATGGAAAGGTAACCACCTTTGCAAGGAATTATACTGGCCTTCCCGCTTCTAGAACTGGGGGAGGGGGCCTTGAACGGCCAATCGATGCCGTCTTTGGTCCCGATGGTGTCCTATATATTGCCGATTTCGGTATATTTACAGCGGAAGGTCCAACACTAAGTACTGGGGTTATTTGGAAGATAACCAAGACTAAATACACTAGGGATTAAACCTATAATATAAAAAAGGGTTGTGGCAAAATCGATTAACAAGTTTCACCACAACCCTTTTCTTATTCTTCCAAGGATAGAAACGCATTTAACCTGCGTAAAACACTAAATCCCACCTCCAACCATAACCAACTATATAGTAGAGCAAATCCAAATATGAATAATAACGCTTTAGGTTTTGGGATAGTTGGGATTATGGGCCCTAGCACTGGAAAGTTAAGGCCATATAGGGGGGTATATATGCCGATGGATAGTAGGACTCCAGATATTAAAATTATCCCGATCCGCCTATCTAGATTATATAATCCCCATCCAATGCTCAACCCAAGCACCCCAGTTGTAAATGGGAATATGAATAGCTCGCTTGGTTCTAGCAATATCAATAAAAATATGGTCAATAGATAACTAAATCCGCCATGCTTCAATGATATCATGGTGGAAAGCAATATGGCCATAGTGGAAAAGGGGCTAAATAATAGCCCAACCCCTGGCAATAAGCCTCCCGCTGCCTGTAATATGGTGGCAAATACCGCTAATATGGCAGATAGTGTCAATTTCTTAGTAGAAGAATATTTCTTTAGCCTCTTATGAGTATCCTTTGGAATGGATGACAACGGTTTGGTAAGGTACATCATCTTCCCTCCTCTTCCATAATAGCATATTCAAACCCAGCGATAAGTTGCCTATGAGTTTGGGGCTAATATGCTACCCCTCCCGAGATTTTACGGCATAAAAAAATAAGCATAGCACTATGCTTATTTTTATAGATCTATCAGTCCCAAACTTATCTTCAAGCATTCATCTACATTTTCCATCATCTCTTCGCCAAACCTACCAACCTTTTCCCGCAACCTCTTCTTATCTATGGTTCTGACCTGCTCCAACAATACCACCGAGTCCCTAGGCAACCCATATTCAGGAGCATTTATTTCCACATGGGTGGGTAGCTTGGCCTTATCTATTCGAGATGTAATAGCCGCTATTATTATTGTGGGGCTGTACTTATTTCCTATATCATTTTGTATAACCAAAACGGGTCTTATGCCTCCCTGTTCGGAACCGACGACAGGGCTTAGGTCGGCATAGAATATATCCCCTCTTTTCACAATCAAGGTTTTTCACGTCCATTTAAAGTGGACTCATAGACATCCAATTCCACCATATCCTGCTCCAAGCCCGATTCAGCAAGACTCAAGTTAATCTGGCTCATCTCCATATATCCATACTTTAGCCTTTCGCATACATGAAGCCTCCTCTTCTCCCTAATGTATAGCTTCATAGCTTCCTTTACAAACTCGTTTCTATTCTTCTTTTCCATGGAAACTATAAGGTCCACCTCTTCCAACAAACTATTCGGTATGCTGACTGTGATCTTCTTGGTTTCAGCCATATAAGTTTGCACCCCCAGATTAGTAAATAATGATGAAAAACTCTACCGATAATATTCCCTTGATAATACAAGTATAATTATATATATATTGCATCCAGAATGTCAATATTAATCAATTTTCAATTTTATAGAATTAATCCAGCAAATAGTCCTTTGTCTTCACTATATCCCCATCCCTCACATATACCCTAGGAACCCTCCTTCCCACCATACACAGTATTTCATAGTTTATAGTGCCTAGTTTTTTTGCTATCTCCTCCACGGTGGGATGGCCTTCTCCATGTCCAAAAATTACCACCTCATCTCCAACTTCTACTCCTTCTACTTCAGTTACATCTATCATACACTGATCCATACAAATCCTTCCTGCAACTGGTACCCTCTTCCCTTTTATAAACACTTCTCCATCTGGTACCAACATTCTGGTAAATCCATCTGCATACCCTATTGGAAGGGTGGCAATTATGGATTCTCTTTTCGTTGTAAATATCTGTCCATAGCTAATTCCCGTACCCCTAGGTACCCTCTTTACATGGGCTACCTTGGTCTTAAGGGTCATAGCCGGTTTTAAAATAATCCCCTCTTGGTTCACCTCCTCCGATGGCCAATGTCCATATGTCATTATACCGCCGCGAACCATGTCCAGGTTATAGTCGGAACAATCTATTATGGCTGCACTATTAGATACATGCTTAATAGGTATATCCAGCCCCCTACTCTTCAGCATATTCACCATATTCATATACCTATTGTACTGAATTTTGGTGTAGCCCTTATCCGCCTCATCCGCTGTAGCAAAATGGGTGAACATACCCTCCACATTTAAATTGGATAGTCTAGATATCCTTACTATCTCATCCGCCGACGATTCCTTTGGCAAAAAACCAATCCTCCCCATTCCGCTGTCTATCTTTATATGGATGGTAGCCTTTTTATTGGCCTCAATAGCCTTTTGAGATAAGGCTTTGGCACTTTCATAATCGTATATGGTGAGTATTATATCGTGTTCTATGGCTAGGGGATATTGGGTTATAGGTGTATAGCCCATCACCAATATAGGGGCATCTATCCCCCCATTCCTAAGCTCTATGGCTTCGGACAATGTAGCCGTCGATAGCCTATCGGCTCCATTTTGTAGAAAGATCTCCCCCGCCTCTATTGCACCATGTCCATAGGCATCCGCCTTCACCACTGCCGTTACCAAGGAATCCTTCTTGGTCAATCTTCGCACCTCACCTATATTATGTGCCAAATTATTCAAATCTATCTCTGCCCAGGTGGGCCTCACTTCATCTAAGCTACGCAAAAAATCCCCCCCTTATATAAACATAAGGATTTCAACCCATAATCCATATATTCTACATAGATTATGAAAATCCTTCTTTTTATATGGATCTTTTTAAAATTTTGATGCTGTAGGGAATGTTTTCCACTATATCCCTACCTATCATTCCATATTCGCCCTTATCCTCTCGGGCAAGATCACCGGCTAAACCATGACAATATACCCCTAATATAGCCGATTCATAAGGTGCTATCCCCTGTCCTATGAAGCTAGCTATCATGCCCGTTAAGACATCCCCACTTCCTGCCGTGGCCATCCCTGGGTTTCCGGTACTGTTGGTATAGAGCCTACCATCCCCGCTAGTTACTATGGTATTGGCTCCTTTAATCACCATTATGACATTATATTTTTGGGATATTTCTTTGGAAAGCTCTGCCAAGTCCCTTTTAATATCCGCAATTTCCATATCTAACAGTCTGGATAGTTCCCCAAGATGTGGAGTGATTATGGTATCCCCTCTTCTACTGCCTAATATGGAGGATATATTTCCCATGGATAAGCAGTTTATTCCATCTGCATCCAATACTATAGGCCCTTCATAATCCATTAAAAGCCTTGCCACCAGCTCTATCCTATCCTCGTCCACCCCTATACCAGGTCCTATTGCCAATACATCCATATCCTTAGTTATATCCCCCAATTGATTGTAGGAATTCATGGTAAAGTGGCCCCTTCCATCATCCTCCACCGATTTAATAATGGCCTCCACCAACTTTATAGATAGTATATCCTCCACCCCCCTTGGAGCTATGGAATATACCAACCCACTGCCAGTCCTAAGGGCAGCCATAGCGGATAGGTAAGAAGCCCCTGTCATCCCCCTACTTCCCGCCACTATTCCAACCCTTCCAAAGCTGCCCTTATGGGAGTCCTTATCCCTGTTAGGTAGTATTCCCCTTATATCCTTGGGTATGTCCCTGTCTTTCAAAGTTCCTGTCCCTTCAGCTATTGCAAATGCTATTGCATACTCCCCTTCATGGGCTATGGATATACTAATCCTATCCATCCCTAGCTTCTGCGATATATTAAGGCCATCCCCATATAATTTTATATAGGGCCTTCCCTTCTTATCCCGCCTTACCTCTATATCCTTCCAACCCACATCACCTATTCCAGTTCCAATGGCCTTGGATACCGCTTCCTTGGCAGCAAATATGCCAGCTATGGTCTGGGGGTTTGAATTTCTATCTTGGATATATTGAATTTCCCCTTTTGTAAATACCTTATTTAAAAACGCTTCGCCCTTGGATTTCATCAATCCTTCTATTCTAGATATCCTAATTAAATCCACTCCATTTCCCAAATTCACCAATATTCCTCCATTACAATATCTTCTTATCCAATTTCTCCATCTCCTCGCTACCTAACATCCCATGTAAGAAGGAGTATGTGGAATCTATCCACTCCTGGTGATTATGCTTTTCATCTATCAACTCCTTTAGCCTGTCCCTTAACCTATCCAGTTCATCAATACACCTTTCAAGCTTTTCCTCCTTCTGCTTTAATTCCCTGTACCCAACATATATTGTGGCTTTTAATAGATTGAAGTTAGCCTGATCTATCCTCCTAGGGACTGCCTCCTGCTCCAATTCTATATCGTTCAATTCTTCGTTTATTTCCCCCATCCTATTCCTATACCTTTCCAATAGTTTATTGGATTGGCGGCTTTCTCCTTCCTCTTCCATCTCGTGGGATATCTCCAATATGCTTTTGATAACTTCCATCTTCTCCTTCTTAAGGGCTGCCTTTCTTCTATTTAAGCGGCTCCTCTCTTTTATTGCTTCAACCAATTCATCCTTAGCCCTTCGTATATTTTTATCATCGGTATTTCCAAATAGCCGTATCCAATCTCCGTGATAGATCAATAACGGTATTCTATTCCTTAGTATTATATTTTCGTCTATATCAAGCCTTCTAAAAGCCATTCCATTCCTCCATATACTATCTGCTTATTAGATCCTTAGCTACCCTCTCCCCTTCAAAGATAATCCTTTCCACATCCAAGGTTTTAATTTCCCTATCCTCCATCACTATATTGCCATCTATTATAACCGTATCTACATCGGGGGCCTGGGCAGAGTAGGCTACGGCTGACACCATATTGTGCCTTGGGTATAGATGAGCTTTATCCATATCTATAAGTATTATATCTGCCTTTTTGCCAATTTCTACGGAGCCTATCTCCTCACCCCAAAGAAGGGCCCTAGCCCCATTTATGGTGGCCATCTTTATAGCGGTTATTGCAGATATGGATACCGCATCTAAATTGACCGCCTTGTTCACCGTGGCTGCCAAATATATCTCCCTTAGCATATTGAGGCTATTATTGCTAGATGGACCATCGGTACCCAATGCTACATTTATCCCCCTTTTCAACATCTTATCCACCGGGGAAAACCCACTAGCAAGTTTTAAATTGCTCCCCGGGTTGTTTACAGGGCTTACTCCGTTTTCCTTCAATATCTCCATATCCTTATCGTCTACATGAACGCAGTGGGCAGCTATGGTAGGACGCTTAAATAGCCCTATATCGTATACATGCTCTATAGGTGATTTGCCATAGGCCTTAAAACTATCCTCTACCTCCTTTTTAGTCTCCGATAGATGGATATGAATTCCAGCATCTAGCTCTTCAGCCAATTCCATTATATCCTCCAGATAGGATGGGCTACAGGTATATGGGGCATGGGGTGCCACCATCACCTTTATCCTGCCATCGGCCCTTCCATTCCATCTTTTATATAGCTCCCTGGTTTCCATAAGCTTCTTATCTTTATCATCATCCTCTATAAGGCCCCTAGTTAAAACTCCCCTCATGCCAGAGTTTTCCAAGCCTTTGCCTACCTCATCCATAAAGAAGTACATATCGCAAAAACTGGTAGTCCCAGATTGAATCATCTCTACCATGCTAAGTAAAGATCCCCAGTAAACATCCTCCGCCCTAAGCTTTGCCTCCACCGGCCAAATTCTCTTGGTCAACCAATCATGCAATGGCAGATCATCTGCATAGTTTCTAAGGAGGGACATGCCTATATGGGTGTGGCTATTGATAAACCCTGGCATAGCCACCTTGTTGCTGCCATCTATAATTTTGTCTACCTTTATATCCTTCTTCAAATCGCCTATATGTACTATGGTATCTCCCTCTATATAGATATTGGTACTCTCGATTACATCATCCCTACCATCTACAGGTATCAGATCTATATCCTTTATCAATAAATCCAACTAAACCTACCTCCCATATCCTTGGCCTAACCCTTAATAAATTCCCCTATCCTCCTAAGCAATACATCTCCATCTTCTATATCTATAGATAGCTTCTCTATAGGGCATAAACCGGTCCTATCCTCATTTTCTATATAGGCACATTTTTCCTCATATGTAAATTGAATATTGCTTCCCCTCAATAGCTCTATAGCATTGTCCGACATAAGCCTACCATGGACTTCCCTTACACCCATGTGCTTGCATAATATAGCTGCTCCCTTACCTATTACCCTATCGGCTACTGAGGCATTGGATAGGCCATCTTTTAGCTTCATAGCCAATGTATACATTGGCTTTATACCCCTTTCGTCACTTTTATATATGAGCTTTCCTTCCTTTACCACCGCTATTCTAACACCTTTTTCATCTAAGTGTTTCCTAGCTATATCTATGTCCTTCACTTCTCCATCTCCTATACTTTATTTTTATCATAGCAAAAACGCCATGGCTCTTAGTATATCCATATAATCATTGGATTTAAACTCCACCACATCTGCACCCATCTGTTTCGCACCGGGATAGAAGGATTTTCTGTATGCGTCATAATGCTTCTTATATTTGATTTCCAATAAAAATTCATCCGGCAGACATATATTGCATAGATATAGGTTCTTCTTCAGGCTATCCTGTACCCCGCTCTTTATGAGGTCCAGTGCTAATTCGGGATGTATATTCACCGTGGAATCGCCTACTCCTTCCTTCACAGGTATGGTTACTATATTGCTATTTATCCCCTTTACCGAATCACATAGCCCAAGATCCCCACTTACAAACACTACGGGCACCTTTAGATAGTTGGCTATATAGGCATGAACTAGGAATTCGGTTGCATGCTCTCCATTTAACTTTATATAATCTATTTCGGTAGACATGCTATGGGCCAATGGGTTTGTATCACTACCCCCAGCGGAATGATAACCTATAAATAGTGCTGCATCGAAGGATTCATCCAGCTCTTGAGCCATAAAAAATATATGGCCGCTCCATCCCCTTATAAGCCTAGTATTTTTAGGCAATACAGTGTGGTCTATATTTCTTCCACTACCATGAGCATCATTTACCCATATCTCATCCGCCCCTGCTGCAATAGCCCCTTCGCAGGCAGCCTTTACTTCCAAGGTCATCTGATGAGCAAATTCCTTGTAATCGCCCTTGGATTTCATAGTCTCATCCCAATGGGTAACCCCTGTGATACCTTCAATATCTGCACTAATATATATTTTCAATAATATATCCCCCTTCACTATTTACTATTCTTACCTATTATTATAACAGTATCCAAGAATATTTTGTTGGATTTTACCCAATTTTCGAACAAAAATATGCATATTATTTGATAATGTGACTAAAGTCAGTTAATATATATGTGTCTTAAAATATAAGCATGGAAAAGAATGGAGTTGATAAGATGGATATAATAGTGGATGCCTTTATAGAGATACCTAAAGGCAGTAGCAATAAATATGAATATGATGAGGAAAAAGGGGTATTTGTATTAGATAGGGCCCTGTTTTCACCTATGTTCTATCCTGCCGATTACGGATTTATCCCAAATACACTGGCAGAAGACGGGGATCCAATAGATATTATGGTCCTTATGGCCAATCCCACCTTCCCAGGATGTGTTATAAGATCTAGGGTTATAGGGATGTTCTTGATGGAAGACGAAAAGGGTAAGGATGAAAAGATAATAGCTGTACCGGTTAGCGATCCTAGATACGATGATATGAAGACAATAGATGATATGGGTTCCCATATGAAAAAAGAATTTGAGCACTTTTTCTCCGAATATAAGCAGTTGGAGGGGAAGGAAGTAATCGTAAGAGGCTGGACCAATATTGAAGAAGCCGCAACAGCCATTGCGGCAGCTAAGAAGAGATATTGATTCCAATATAAATCCAAGGGACAAAGCATATGCCCTATCCCTTGGATTTACCTTATCTATTACCTATGGAGTATTGGGGATACCCTTTTGTACAATATAAACGTTACAAGGCTAGCAACCGCCCCTTTCAATAGGTTAAAGGGTACTATTGCATATATTATCAGAGATTTTAAGTCCACCACATATCTATTGACTTTAGATCCCATTTCCACTATGCTATCCAAGGGCATTCCAAAGGCCTTGGCGTAGAAAGGTATCATTATATAGTAGTTGATCAATGATATGGATACAGTCATAGCTACAATTCCCACTAACATTCCAATCATGGCAGTCTTTATGGTTTTGTTTCTATAATATATAAAAGCTGCTGAATAAACAAATATGCTGCCCACCACGAAGTTTGCTAATTCTCCTATAGCGGCTGTGGTAGTGCCATCTATTAGTAGATCCAACAGGTTTTTAAATAGCTGAATTAAAACCCCGGCCATAGGTCCCATACCAAATGCCCCTATTAGCGCAGGTACATCCGATATGTCGAACTTTATAAAAGGTGGTGTAAACCATAGTGGGAAATCTAAAAACATGAGTATAAACGCTATCACCGATAATACAGCTATCTTCACCATGGTCCTGGTGGTCAATTGCTCTTTTCTTAACGTATACATATAAACCCCTCCAGATATATATATTTCTTCAGGGGATAGGGTGTAGGCACAAATAGGAGCTCCGAATCATTTCTTCAGAGCTCCTAAATTTCATACTTCTTAAACCTAAGTACGATCTTCTTCCATCCAGACTTTAACTGTCGGCCTTGGAGTTCCACCAAGTCAGCCGATATATCGGCTCGCGGGCTGTTACCGCCGGTGAGGAATTACACCTCGCC
>DUNJ01000113.1 GCA_012839395.1 Tepidimicrobium sp. | reverse complement strand
ATACCTGCAACCTCTTGCTTCTATTTATTATACTTTATAATAATATAAATCGCATCTAATTGCAAAATTTTCGGCAACTTTACATTTTTATGGCTAATTTAGAAATTAAATTTCTCATTACATAATTTTACATGGTTTATCTTTTTTTCTTCTACACATAATACTATTACAAAATCCTATAAAGATTTTATTATCTACGAAAGGAGTGAATAAATTGCCTAATACTAAAACAGGTTCAAAACAAATTCTGGTGCCTGAAGCACGACAGGCGTTAGAGCAGATGAAATTGGAGATAGCCTCTGAACTTGGAATGTCAAATTATGATACAATGGATAAGGGAAATTTACCATCTAGACAGAATGGTTATGTTGGAGGAAATATGACAAGACAATTAGTTGAAATGGCACAAAGAAGCATGGGTGGAGGAACTACAACTAGATAATGTAGATATAAAAAGACAGGTCTTAAGGCCTGTCTTTTAGTTTCATTCCATCAATATTATATTGAGCTTCCTATATATTGTATCGTCCACAGTATGTGTTAATGAAATATTGCTATCCTTTAAATATTCAATTAAGGATCGCTTCATATCCTCACCATAGATTCCATCTAAAGTTCCAGTGTAGTATCCTTCTATCTTTAGTCTTTTCTGTACCTCAAGTACATCTGCCCCCCTATCCCCCGGCTTTAAATCTCTAAACCCATGCCCAAATGGACCATATCTTCCATTTGTTATACTTACCATGGTGTTTTTATCTATCATATCATATAATTGCTCCACATCCTTATTCCTCATCCTTATGCAACCAGCTGAAGCATTATAGCCTATAGAGCCGGGATCATTGGTTCCATGTATCCCATAAGTTCCCCAAGGTACGTCTAAACCTAACCATCTAGAACCAAATCCCTCCCCCCATCGAGCTTTTTCGATTATTTTAAAGGTCCCCAAAGGAGTGAGAGAGTCCGATCGTCCTGTAGCTACAATATATTCTTCAAGTATCTTATTAACCTTATAGTCTATAACGGAAAGACGCTTTTTATCTACTTCTATTAGTATGGCTAAATCATCTCTGTTTATTTTATAATATGTATCCCTGAAGTCGTAGTCCAGACCTTTTCTAGTAAAAAACATGTGGATATAGTTCCCAATTACTATTACCATTAATACCAATATAAATAATAATAGTATAAGAGCCAGTCGCCTATTCATAGATCTATCACCCCTATGTAATATATATGCTTACATAGGATTAATAAAACCTATGAATAATTTTCCGCATTCCATGCCTTATTCACGATCCTCAATTATATCTATTTAAATATAATTTGAATATCCTCAAAACCCATGCCTTTTAAAAATGTCATCAACACATCCTTAATATTTTCCTCTGCTTCGTTTAACAAACCATTTTCTATTGCTTCATTCTCTATAGCCTTTTTTTCCTCTGTCAATACTCCGTATAGGTCGTTAAAGCTTAGTTTATTAAATACGGAATCCTTTTCATTATATGTATATACCCCCTCTTCTTCTATTACGTTATCCAGTACAGAAGGCTTTGCCAATGTTATCTTTATAGTCCTTGGATTTACCATATCTATCATAATGTCATTCAAATCTATCCCAGATTTAATATAGCCTTTGTATTTTATTATAAAGCTTTTACTTGTAAAAGGAATATTGAAGCCGCTTATTTTCTTATTGTCCTCATATGTAACTATATTAGAATAACTATACTTTATAGAGGACACTTCTAAAATCTTAATAACCTGTTGATCAATAGTATCGGATAATAAGCTAGCCTCCGTATCCTTATGATATCTAAAGTATAAAAAAGAAAATAGTGCAATAAAGAATATTGTAGAATAAATTATAATATATTTCTTCCATTTTTTCATAATATCACCTCAGATAATATAGGTATTCTACCTATATTATCATGAAAGAAATTCTATGTAAATAAAATTACTATTCTTCTGGATTATATAGTTGATAGATTCCATATATGTCAAAATCTTCATTAACTAGCTTTTTAACAATCTTAGGTATATGTTGGACTTTGATATCTAATTCTACCCCATTATACTTTAGAACAATATCCTCACAACTTATAATTTCGGTCCTATTGAGAACATCTATAAGCCTATTTTCGGCAGAGGGTTTATTCATATCTCCTATCATAAAAAAAACCTTGTCCTTTGTATCAGAGTCCTTTTGGGGATCCAGCCTGTTTATCAATAATATCTTATTCATAGTCAGTCTCCTTCTAAATAAGCTAGATTTATATCATGGCCTATAATGATCATCGCTATTATAAGTTTAATGATATACATAATAGCCCTCATACTATATATTACCCATTTTAAATCCATTAAACATCTTTTTAACGCTTTTGTTGATTTTAAAAAATATTTCCTATAATATTAAATATAGATCGATTTTAAATTGGAGGTTTTCATGAAAAAGTACATAAGTCTTCTAGCCCAATGTGTTCTATTCAATAAGTTAAATGAGGAAGAGATAGACTATGTTTTAGATAAGATTGCCTATAACATAATGGAATATCAGAAGAATGAATTAATCGCCATTGAAGGTGAATATTGCCACAGTTTAGGCATCATCTTAAGCGGAAGAATAGAGATTCAAAAAGTATTCCCATCAGGTCAAACTATGACTATAAATATATTTAGGGAAGGAAATATATTTGGTGAATCCCTAGTTTTTACAGATAAAAACACCTATCCCGCAACTATAACAGCTATAGAACATACCCAGATAATGTTTATCAAAAAAGATGATATTATAAAACTTTCTATGCTGGATTCTAGAATTTTGGTTAATTTTGTATCAATTCTATCCCGAAGGATTCTTATGCTCAACAATAGGATATCCAATTTGTCCCAAGACACTATCCGAAAAAAGATTTGTAACTATTTGCTACACGAATATCAGGAACAAAAAACCCTCTTTTTGACTATCCCATTTTCCAGAAAAAAGATGGCGGAACTTTTAAACGTGCCTAGGCCTTCCCTTTCAAGAGAACTATCCAGAATGAGGGATGAAGGTATTTTAGATTTTCATAGAAATATAATAAAAATCCTGAACTTGAAGCTACTGGAACAATCTCTATATAGATAGTGCTTCAAATTAGGTGAAGCAATTTCCCATCTATTAATTTCTTATAGATCCCCAAATAATATATTCAGCTTAACAAAATCTCTAAGTATGGACATACTTAGAGATTTTGTTATAACTATTCCATTATAATTCCCAAGTATTTTGATCTGTGTGAAGCAATTTATGTGCACGGTCGGATAGAGGTTCTTGTAAGTAGTCTTCATAACATTTAATTATAGATGGATTTTCATGAGAGAAACGAAGCTCGCTGATTTCATCCAATCCGTACAATACCTGAGCACGCTCTCCAGCTCTTTCTTCTCCATCTTTAATAGGTTGGCCACCTCCACCAGCACATCCTCCAGGACAAGCCATTATTTCAACAAAATCATATTCTACAGATCCATCTCTTATGGCCTCAATTAATCTTCTGGTATTTCCTAATCCACTTGCAACGGCAACCCGAAGTTTGGAACCAGCTAAGTTAAAGCTCGCCTCTTTCCAGCCTCTTTCTCCCCTTACATCTTTAAAAGCATCTGGTTCTGGATTTTCGCCAACTACCAAATAATATGCCGTTCTAAGCGCTGCCTCCATAACTCCTCCAGTAGCTCCAAATATAACAGCAGCCCCGGTACTAACACCTAAAGGTGTATCAAATTCCTCTTCTTCTAGCACTTCGGGAACAATATGTTCCGCTTTTATCATTCTCTCAACTTCTCTAGTGGTAAGAACAATATCTACATCTTGACCTGCTCCTGCATCATTCATAACTGAAATCCCACACTCATACTTCTTAGCAATACATGGCATTATGGATACGGAGAATATTCTTGATGGATCCACTCCTAATAATTCTGCATAATAGGATTTAGCAATTGCTCCAAACATCTGTTGAGGAGATTTAGCAGTAGATAATTGATCCACCATATCTGGATACTGGGTTTTCATAAAACGAATCCAACCTGGACAACAGGAAGTAAACATAGGAAATTTTTCATTTTTCTTATTCTTTAACTTTTCTACAAATTCGCTACCCTCCTCCATAATGGTCAAATCGGCAGCAAAGTTGGTATCAAATATATAATTGAATCCCATCTTCCTCAATGCAGCAACTAACCTTTTAACCGTTGCAAATTCCCTGTTAATACCTAGCATCTCTCCCCAAGCAGCTCTTACAGCAGGTGCAATCTGGACCACGGTAATCTTATCCTTATTAGCCAATGCCTCAAATACTATTTGGGTATCGTCCCTTTCCCTAAGCGCTGCCACTGGACAATGAGTTATGCACTGTCCACAAAGTGCACAATCTGCTTCCTCAATAGTCCTATTATGAGATACATCTACATTTGTTCTAGATCCTGTGCCAGATATATCCCAAACATTTAAATCCTGCACCTTATCACATATCTGTATACATCTCATACATTTGATACATTTCTCATAATCCCTAACAAGAGGGAAATCCTCAGTCCATCTTGCATGGGATAGATCTTCTGCATATGGAATTCCTATAATCCCTAGGTCATTGGCTACTTCTTGCAAACTGCAATTCCCGCTCCTAGCACAAACGGCACATCTTGCATCGTGTTGCGAAAGAATCAATTCCACATTTATTCGCCTCGCTTCGCGTACCTTAGGGCTATTTGTATATATCACCATTCCTTCTTCTACTACATTATTACATGAAGTAACCAACCTGTTGATGCCCTCTAATTCCACTACACAAACTCTACAGGCACCAATGTCATTTATATCTTCCAAATAGCAAAGGTTGGGAATTGGTATATCATTCATTGCAGCTGCATCAAATATGGTAGTACCTTCCGGAACTCTTATCTTCTTATTGTCTATGGTTAAATTTACCATTTTTCAACCCTACCCCCTTTAAAGACTCCGAAGCCAAAGTGATCACATCTTAAACATCTGCGTGATTCTTGGGCAGCCTCTTCAGAGCTCATTCCAAGTTCTACTAGATCAAAGTCCTGAACCCTATCGGAAACATCTCGAGTTTTCATAGTTACACGACCACAAGGTGTTCTATCAGCTAAACGCGCCTCTGGTATCTTTACATCGGTTTCTATCACATGGTGATATCCTAGATAGTTATCTATATTTGCGGCTGCTACCTTTCCAGCTGCTATAGCTCGTATTACTGTAGCTGGACCTGATACACAATCTCCACCTGCATAGACTCCGGGTATATCCTTTACACCACTCCAGCTAAGTGCATCTATTACGCCTTCGGTCACTGGAATTCCTTCCTTTTCAAATTCCTTGGACTCGACCCCCTGCCCTATGGCTACAATCAATGTATCACATTTAATCTTCTGAGGTTCCCTATCTGCATTTACTGGTATAGGTCTTCCCGCTCGAACTGGGCCTATAATTTGTGGTTTAATCCACAGGCTCTCAATATGGCCATTCTCATCGACTTCTACCTTTCCAGGAGTATATAGGTCGAATATTTCACAACCTTCAGCAGTAGCCCCCTCAACCTCTTCTTCGATAGCTGGCATATCCTCCTTACGTCTCCTATATACGATGCTTACCTTTTCAGCTCCTAGACGTATAGCAGAACGGGCCGCATCTATTGCTACGTTTCCTCCGCCAATAACTACAATGGATTGGTCGGTAAAGTCTGGATATTCATCATCTCCTATTTGCCTCAACATTTCAACAGCGGAAATAACACCTTCTGCTTCCTGACCTTCTATTCCAACCTTTTTATCGATATGAGCACCGATGGCTATATAAACCGCATCAAATTTCTCTTTCAACTCTGCAACTGGAAACTCTTTACCTATGGTTACCCCTGTATGCACCTTGATTCCAGTAGAAAGTATGGTATCGATCTCCTTATCCAATATCTCCCTCGGAAGCCTATAGCTAGGTATTCCATACCTTAGCATGCCTCCTAATTTTTGTCTCTGTTCAAATATTTCCACGCTATGTCCCATTATGGATAAATAATACGCCGCACTTAAACCGCTAGGTCCTCCTCCTATGACCGCAACCTTTTTTCCAGTGGCAGGAGCGCTCTTATCTGCTGGTACATCCCCAGCTTTTTCTACTGCATAGCGTTTTAAACCTCTAATATTGATAGAATCATCTACCATATTTCTCCTACATCTCGTCTCACAAGGATGTTCACATATTAATGCACATGTTGCAACCATTGGATTATCTTTTCTTATGAGTCTAATTGCATCCTCATATCGTCCCTCCGCTATTAGAGCTATATAACCTGGGACATCTACACCAGCTGGACATAGGGAAACACAGGGAACAGGTTGATCTAAAGCAAATGTACATCGATCCCTTAATATATGCTCCTCAAAATCATCCCTGAATCCTTCAACTCCCTTTAAAACCATATTGGCTGCTTCATAACCTATGGCACAATCTGCTGAATTGTAGATGGAGCGAGCCGTTTTTTCAATAAGATCGATACTCTCCAATTCAGCATCTCCGTCTAATACATCTTCCAACAGCCTTTCCAATTGTCCCAACCCTATTCTACATGGCACACATTTCCCACATGTTTGAGCATGGCACATCTTTAAAAAAGATGAAGCCAAGTCTACAGGGCATAATCCTGGAGGGCTCGCAATAATTCGTCTCTCCAGATCCTTGTATAGGGTCTCTACGGTTGTTTGTGCTCTACTTTCCGTAATGATACTAAGCCTACTCATACTCATTTCCCCTTTCTATAAGATATTTTAATTCCCTTATCTATCCAATAGATATTAACTTCACCCATTAAAGACATCATTATCTAATGCTCAGGCCTGCATGCCCCTATAATCCACTATAATTTATTAGCCAATATATAATTATATGGGCGATAAACTAGCTTTAGAAAATTAACCATATAATTAAAGAATCTAGATAAGGTCGGTTAAAGATATTAGTCCAACTTTATCTAGAATATTGCTAGTAATAGGCCCGCTGATTCTGTTATACCTCCTACGAATATGTATAGAAACTTTATTCTCATGATAATAAATTTTGTGAATAGTTTAACTTGACTGCTCCTAAATAAAGCCGTATACTATACCGGCATTTATATCTATGATTAAATATACAGATAGGTTACAATATTGATAGTAATATAAAGTGCTGCTCTTTGTTCTATTATAGATATAGAATTTTTTATGCGCTCTATAAAGTACAAAATCAATCAAAATATTTTGAAAATTTATACCCCATTCAACTAATCCTATGTGAAAATTTCGTTACTCCATAGTTATACGGCCATAAGATATTCTATTAAACAATTAAATATCCGTACAGTAGACCTTTGCTAATTGCAGTTTTAACCTCAACATACCCCCTAGTTTTCCCTTTTGTAGAAATATTTCTAAATCATACCCCATGATATCTATGTATAGCTCCCTATGCTTGATTATTATAGTTAAAACCTTGACAATCTTGGTTATAAAATAAGTTTTCTACAACCATGTGATAATGTTTCCATTAGCTTTCTAATCGATGCAATATCTTCTCCAGTTAATAAGGGACTTACAACAACATAGGGTATATTTCTGCAGGTAAATGGTGAAGTGGCAATTATAAAATCTACTTTATGTTTAGATAATGCCTTTTTCCCTTGACTAATGCATTCTATATCTACCACCTCTATATTAAATATTAGTTTCAACCTAGTGGCTAATAGGTTGCCGATGGGAAACCCTGTCTCACATAATACAATAACCTTTAATTTATTCTGAGGTTCTTCTAATGCAGCTGCAAAATATAGAACTATAAGGCCTATTTCCGAATCGTTTATAGTAGTCCATATATCTGGTTTTAATAATAGAACACTAGATTTTACAACTTCAAACAGCCTTGGATAATGCCGCTTTATTTGTTCTATATAAGGATTATATACTTCAACCTGATATTTTTGTCTATAATAGAAGGCCAATCCAAAGGTCGATAGAGAATTATACAACTTGCTATTCCTAGTCAAGTCGATATTGCAATTCCTGCTTACTTCACCTATTAAATCGGTTATAAATGCATGATCTTCCAATAGATATGGATAATTGTAAATAGTTGGTGGAATGGGAATATTGCTGGATAATATATATTGGGAAATATAGATTAGCTCATCATCTATCAATTCAGTATCGAAATATTTAAATATAAATTTTGAAATGGAATCTACTTTTCTATAGACATCGGTTTTGTGTATCTCAGCTTTATCTTCCTCTGGTATGGAAATATTGTATCCTAGATGGATACGCTTTAGTAAAATGCTTAAGAATATGGTTAAATCTGAATATGTATAATCTGAGAATATGGCATTAAATTTCTTTTGCAATATATCCATACAATATCTCATTTTTTTAACATTACTATATTCGAATATATGATTAAACATTATACCTATATAATTGTTTGTATGTCCGTATACCTCTTTTTGAATTAATCCTATATACTGCTCCAAGGATAAGGCTTCCCTAAATACTTTAATGGCTGTCTTACGTATAAGCCTTTCTTTCCCTTCCACATATAATCCCTTGCCTGGAATGAATTGGGGATTAATTCCCGCTTTAATTAACCAATCTTTAACCTTGTTTAGATCATTTTTTATAGTGTTTGACGATATGCAGATCTTCTTGGATAAATATTCTATTGTAATAAAATCATTGGAAAAAAGTAACTCTAATAGGATTATATATTTTCTTTCATCAACAGAGGGGATATAGTCACATAAACCTAAACTCATTTCCTTAATACGCCTTATTGCATCAAATCTTCTATATATATTGCTTTCAATTGTAATAATCCCATCCCTTATGACGATATGGATAGAGATACGTTTCTTTATAAAAAATGAATTGATCTCTTCTAGATCATATCTAATAGTACGTTCCGTTACATTAAACCCCTGGGCCATTTTTTTAATAGGATATTCCCCATTATTGTTTATTAAGCTTCGAATAATATCCGATCTTCGCTCATTAAAAATAATACCACCCCACTTAAAGACATTGAATTATCAAGTATACTTATTATCTAATATTAGTTTATCTTTAATATAAAATTTAGGCAAGAAAAACCCCTTACTCATATGTAGAAAAGCTAAAATAAAATAAAGCGAATAGATAAGCTTTAAGCTACCCATTCGCTTCAATGACAATTATATTTAAAGATTGTTATCTTTTTCTTCTCCTTCGCCTTCGTCTTGGAGGTGCTATATGTATAGCCCTGTTATCTAATCCATGTACTGCTTCCATAAAGGATTCACTCAACGTCGGATGAGCATGTATGGTCCTAGTTATACTATTGACATCCATTTCATTAGATATAGCTAGAGCGCCTTCATGAATTAGATCATTGGCATGTGGCCCAAGTATCATAACTCCTAATATCTTATTATCTTCCTTAGAAGAATATACTTTTATAAAGCCCTCGCCTTCTCCTAAACTTAAAGCCTTTCCATTGGCCGCAAAGAAGAATTTACTAATATTATGTTCTATATTTTGTTCCCGTAAATCCTCTTCAGTCATACCTACATAGGCTACCTCTGGCAAGGTAAATACACAATTGGGATAAATATCTAGATTTATATCTGGGGTTAATCCCATTATCTTTTCCATTACATATACTCCCTGTGCAGAAGCTACATGGGCAAGCTGAATTCCTAAATCATTGACATCCCCTATTGCATATATACCTTCCACTGTAGTCTGATAATCTTCATCTACCTTTATTCCACTGTGATCATGTGCTATTCCTAGCTTATCAAGATTCAACCCATCTACCACAGGACCTCTGCCAGAGGCTATAAGCACCTTATTTCCTATAACTTCAATCTCTTCATCTTTATCCTTATACCTTGCAGTTACCTTTAGCTTGTCGCCCTCTTTAACAATCTCCTTGGCCCTTATTTCCACATATGCTTCCATACCTTGTTTTCTAAAGAACATAGGCAACCTTCTAGCAATCTCCATATCTATATTTTTCAATATCCTAGAAGCAAGAAGTATGACTTGAGATCCTAGTTCCTGATATATACTTGCAAATTCTAGGCCTATTACTCCCCCGCCTATTACGATCAACGTTTCGGGAATTTCCTCCATATCTAACAAGTCGTCACTTGTAATAACACCCTCTAGATCCACGCCCTTTGTCTCCGTCATGGTTGGTTTGGATCCCGTAGCAATTACTATATTATCGACGTCGATCTCACGGGTGCTGCCATCTTTTAATTCTATAGTTACAGTTTTGTTATCTTTTATAGATGCCCTTCCAGGAATAAATTCTATGTTCTTATAAGATCCTATCAACTGTTCAATACCCTTGACCAGTTGGTCAACTATAGTTTTCTTTCTATCTTGCAATGCCCTTCCATCCAATGAGAAACCTTCTACTGTAATCCCAAATTCCTGGGATTGTCTTAAGGTCCTCATTATTTCGGCATTTCTAAAGAAGGTTTTAGTGGGGATACAGCCTCGGTTGAGGCATGTTCCCCCTACTTCACCATTTTCAATAAGATAGATATTTGCACCCAGTTGAGCTCCCCTAATTGCAGCAACATAGCCCCCTGGACCTGCTCCAATAACCGCTATATTTTTTACCAAGTAGAGCCCACCTACCCTTCATATTTAAGTATAGGATTCCTTGCAGCTTGTGTTTCATTTACTCTCCTTACCGGAGTTTCATGAGGCGCTTCCTTAAGTATCTCTGGATCTTCCTTCGCCTCTTCAGCTATCTTAATCAATGCCTCTGCAAATTCTTCTAACGTTTCCACGCTTTCAGTTTCTGTCGGTTCAGGCATTATTGCCTCATTAACAATAAGCGGGAAATAAACTGTTGGCGGATGATATCCATAGTCAAGCAACCTCTTAGCCACATCCAATGTAGTTACTTCCGATAGAGCATCCTTTAAACCAGCAAGTACGAATTCATGCTTGAAGATTGCATCCTCTTGCACATTGTAGTGATCCTTCAATTTATGCGCTAGATAATTGGCATTGAGAACTGCCCACTCGCTAGCTCTCTCCAATCCGTCCCTGCCCATTGTCAATATATAGGTGTAGGCCTTTACCAATACGTTGAAATGTCCGTGAAAATCCTTCATTCTCCCAACGGACTTTGGACGATCATAGTCTAGATAGTATCTATCCCCATCCTTTTCCACCGTTGGCGTTGGCAAGAAATCTAATAAGATATCTTTAACCCCTACTGGCCCACTACCTGGTCCTCCACCACCATGAGGCGTAGAAAAAGTTTTATGGATGTTGAAGTGAACCACATCAAAACCCATATCTCCAGGACGTGCCTTACCTAATATAGCATTGGCATTGGCTCCATCATAGTACAACAATCCGCCACATTCGTGTACTAAATCTGCCATCTCCCTTATATTCTTTTCAAACAACCCAAGAGTGTTAGGATTGGTGAGCATTAATCCTGCAACCTCATCGCTTAACGCAGCCTTTAAGCTTTCTATATCAACTATGCCTTCTTCGGTGGATTTAATCTCTATTGTATCAAATCCAGCCATAATAGCCGTTGCCGGGTTAGTACCATGGGCAGAATCTGGAATTATTATCTTCGTCCTATTAGTATCTCCACGATTTTCATGATAGGCCTTTATCAAGGTTAGCCCTGTAAGCTCCCCATGAGCTCCAGCTGCTGGCTGCAATGTCATCTTATCCATCCCTGCTATTTCACACAATGCTTGATCCAATTCATACATTAACCTTAATGCGCCTTGAACTGTTTCTTCTGGTTGTAGAGGATGAATATTGACAAAACCCTCAAGACCTGCCATATCCTCATTTACCTTTGGATTATATTTCATGGTACAGGAGCCTAGTGGATAGAATCCTGTATCTACTCCAAAGTTTTTATTTGATAAGTTGGTATAATGTCTTATTATGTCAACCTCACTTACTTCCGGAAGGTCTAATTCATCATCATTCAAATACTCAGCTGGTATCAATTCTTCGACTGCAATTTCTTCTACATCGTTTTCCGGAAGCCTGTAAGCTGTTCTTCCAGGTTTTGATAGTTCAAATATCAATTTATTATATTTTCTCATATCATCCCCTCCAATACAGAACTTAATCTATCGATCTCATCTTTGCTTCTCTTTTCAGTGACAGCATAGAGTATTCCATTCTCATATTGGGGATATTTTTCTCCTAATGGATAGCCTCCAAGTATCTTTTCCTCAAGTAGTTTACCATTTATCTCATCTGCATCGATAGAACTAGTTATGGCAAATTCCTTAAAGAAAGGTTTATCAAATAAAGGCTTATAATTGCCCGATTCGGTTATCTTGTTCATAGCGTAATGGGCTTTCTGTGTTGCTTGAAGTGATACCTCTCTAAGACCCTTTTTACCCAATGTAACAAAATATACTGCAGCTGCTAGTGTAAGCATTCCCTGATTGGAACAAATGTTAGAAGTTGCCTTTTCCCTTCTAATATGCTGTTCCCTCGCTTGCAGCGTCAATACAAACGCCCTGTTTTCCTCAGCATCTATAGTTTGACCTACTATCCTTCCTGGCAATCTCCTCATATGGGATTTGTTTGTGGCTATAAATCCTAGATAAGGACCACCAAAGTTTAGCGGCATTCCTAAAGCTTGACCTTCTCCAACCACTATATCCACGCCGAGAGAAGCTGGAGTCTTAAGGATACCTAATGAAATCGGATCTACGCTTGCAATTAGCAGGGTTCTCCTTTGGCTGTGGGCTATCTCCTCAATTGCTTCTATATCTTCAATAATTCCAAAGAAGTTTGGATTTTGAACAATAACCGCTGCCGTCTTATCGCTTACATTGGCTTTTAGCTTATCAAGATCGGTTACTCCGCCATTATCTTCAACCTCAATTACCTTTATTCCCTGTAGATGAGCATAGGTTTTTAATACCTCTCTGGATTGCGGATTTACCGTCTTAGATACAACTATTTCATCTTTTCTAGTTATATTAGAGGCCATAAATGCAGCCTCAGCAACTGCTGTACCACCATCATATAAGGAGGCATTGGATACATCCATACCCGTCAATTTACATATGAGACTTTGGTATTCAAATATATATTGTAAGGTACCCTGACTCATCTCTGCCTGGTATGGCGTATAGGAAGTGTAGAATTCACTTCTTGACAAAATATGCCCGATTATTGAAGGAATGTAATGATCGTAGGCACCCGCCCCTAAAAAACATGTCAGATCATTTATTGTAGTATTTTCCTTCGATAATTTGGTTATATAATTAGCCACTTCCAGTTCCGACATAGATGGCTTTAAATCCAATTCCCTATCCAGTACTAGGTCTTCTGGTATATCACTAAATAGATCATCAATACTGTCAAACCCTATGGTTTCCAACATCCTCTGTTCATCTTCTTTAGTGTTCGGGATGTAAGGATACATGTTATTAAACCTCCTCATCTAAGAACTTTTCGTATTCCTCGCTTGTCATAAGTTCATCCAGTTCATCCTTATCCGCTATATCTATCTTTACTATCCAATTTTCATATGGATCCTCATTCAATAGCTCTGGATTGTCAAACAAATCTTCATTTATGGCTGTAATGGTTCCACCTACTGGCATATAGACATCTGCTGCTGCCTTTACCGATTCTACTGCTGCAAAACCTTCTTCCTTATCAAATTCATCGTCTTCCTCAGGTAAATCTACATATACTATGTCTCCTAATGCATCCTGTGCATAATCGCTTAGTCCAATATAAGCCTCATCTCCATCAACCTTTAACCATTCATGATCCTCTGTGTAATATAAACCTTTAACAACCTTCATTTTCTGACCCTCCTCATTTTTTTCATATATATTTTATTCTTATAAAAGATTTTATAAGAATTTCCTCTTGATTATCACAGCTTTTACAGGCCTATTTCTAATCATAATATCTATTTCATTGCCCAATTCAGTTTCCTCAGTCTTTATTAAGGCTACACCTAGACTCTTCTTCAGTGTTGGTGACATATATCCTGTGGTTACGTGTCCAATCTTCTCACCGTCTTTTTGGACTTCGTATCCTGCTCTTGGTATGCCTCTTCCTTTCAATTCAAAGGCCGCTACCTTCCTCTTTAATCCTTCGTTCCATTGCTTATTAAGAGCTTCCTTTCCGATATAATCTTCTTCCTTATCTAGCTTTACGAAAAACTTTAACCCGCCTTCCAATGGAGTAATGTCCTTGGATATCTCATTTCCATATAGGGGCATGCCTGCTTCAAATCTGAGGGTATCCCTACATCCCAATCCAGTGGGCTTAATCCCTTCGTCTTTGCCTGCTTCTAATAAAGCATTCCAAACCTCTACCGCATCATCTGATGATAGATAAAGCTCATACCCGTTTTCCCCGGTATAGCCTGTTCGCGAAACCATGCACTCGATTCCTGAAACAACTACCTCTCTATCGAAATGGAATGGTTTCATCTTAGAAAGATCTGTGTCCGTAAGCTTTTGCAATATCTCCTCTGATTTTGGTCCTTGAATTGCAATTATAGCTATTTGATCTGATTTGTTTTCAATTATAATGTTGAAATCCTTTTTATGATCTATCATCCACTTGAAATCCTTGTCCGTATTGGCAGCATTTACAACGAGTAAGTATTCTTCATCATCATATTTATATACTAGAAAGTCGTCTACTACTCCACCATCAGGATAACACATCATAGTATATATGACCTGATTAGCCCCAATGGAGGATATGTCGTTTGTCAATAAGTACTGTAAATAGGCTAACGCATCCTTGCCCTTTACCACAATTCCTCCCATATGTGATACATCGAATAGACCCGCTGCATTTCTTACCGCTTCGTGCTCTGGAATCAGCCCCTCGTATTCTACGGGCAGATACCACCCTGCATAATCCACTATCTTTCCACCAAGTTTTACGTGCTCATCATAAAGTGGAGTTTTTTTAGCTGTCATATTATTTACCACTCCTTCCTAATATTTACACATAATGAAGCACTTATGCAAGCATTCCATTATGTTGTATACCCTAAAAGCTTTTTTTTTAAACATGCGCGTTAATGAACTATTATTTAGTGCCTCTAATTTCCGACCACGATTGTCCACTGTCTTTATTATATAAAAAGTAAGCTTGAATTTCAAATATATTATAAATATTTTCAGGAAATATCATACATTTTATAGTGTTATAATTCCATTCTCGATATTCTCTTCAAAGAGATATTTCTCAATAAAAAAACACTGGAATATCCAGTGTTTTCTCCTATCTCTTGGAATATTGAGGAGCCCTTCTCGCACCTCTTAATCCATATTTTACCCTTTCCTTCATTCGAGGATCTCGCGTTAAAAATCCTGCTTTTTTCAATATAGGTCTTAGATCTTCATCAGCCTCTATTAATGCTCGCGATATGCCATGCCTAATAGCTCCCGCTTGGCCAGTAAACCCGCCTCCACTTACATTTACATATACATCATATTTATCCAATGTATCAGTTATGCGCAAAGGCTCCCTTACAAGGGTCTTTAGTGTATCAAAATCAAAGTATTCTTCTATATCCCTTTTGTTTATGTTTATGTTTCCGGAACCTGGAAGTAGCCTAACCCTTGCCACAGATGTTTTTCTTCTTCCCGTTCCCATGTATTGAACTCTGCTCAACTTAATCCTCCTTTCCAAGATACAATTTGGTTAAAATTCATATACTTCCGGTTGTTGCGCCTCATGTCTATGTTCAGTTCCGCTATAAACTCTCAATTTCCTAAGCATCTGTCTTCCTAGCCTATTTTTGGGAAGCATCCCTTTCACAGCTAATTGAATAGCCTTCTCTGGATTTTTATCCATCAATCTTCTATAGGGTACCTCCTTTAATCCTCCAGGATATCCGGTATGATATCTATATCGTTTTTGTTCCAGCTTTTTTCCTGTTAACCTTATCTTATCAGCATTTATTACTATTACAAAATCCCCAGTATCCACATGAGGTGTATATATAGGTTTATGCTTTCCCCTTAGTAAAGTTGCAACTTCCGTAGCCAACCTTCCCAATACCTTATCCTTCGCATCTATTATATGCCATTTTCTTTCAATCTCCTCTGGTTTAGCCATATAGCTCTTCATTGTCTTCCCTCCTTATTACAACGTTGAGTAGTCTATATAAAAAGTTCCGGGCTCTTTTTAAAACACTCTAATACATTTTAATATAATGGATTTTTAATGTCAATATCTATTTGTTTCAATAGTATACCTTTTCTAGGTATAGGCCTTGAGGTGGAGCTGTATGCCCTGAAGCCTCTCTATGCCTT
>DUNJ01000006.1 GCA_012839395.1 Tepidimicrobium sp. | reverse complement strand
TTTAGTAGTCTTTCCCCATCATCAATAAAGCTTCTACTAACCCCTTCAATAGCAGTTCCCTTGTTATCGCTATAAGTATTTTTTATAATTATGGGAATGTTGAATTGTTGCGCTAAATCTACTGCTCTTGGGTGGATGATTTTAGCACCATCTTCTGCTAATTGATATACTTCAGAATAACTCATCTTTTCCAGTACTTTTGCATCTGGGACTATTGTGGGATCAGCCGTCATTATTCCATCCACATCTGTAAATATTTCTACACAATTAGAATTTAAGGCCTTGCCTATAGCTACAGCTGATATATCGCTTCCACCGCGACCTAATGTAGTAATTTCGCCATATTTATTATGACCCTGAAAACCCGGTACTATTACTATTTTATTAGCATTTAAGTGTTTAATAATATTTTTTGGATCAATATCGATTATTTGAGCATCGCCAAACCTATTATTGGTTAAAATACCCGCCTGATTAGCAGGTAAAACTACCGTATCATAATTTTTTTTGGAAAGATGGCTTGCTAATACTACTGAAGAAATAATTTCACCACATGACATAAGTAGATCCATTTCTCTATCATTTATCGTCTTAGGATCTACCAAACCTTGCAAGGTATCAGTGGCATACGGATCTCCCTTACGTCCCATCGCTGACACTACAACGATTACCTTATATCCTGCTTTACATCTTTCAATAATCTTATTTACTGCCATTTCCCTACTCTCTTTGGAAGATACAGAGGTTCCCCCAAACTTTTGAACTATTATTTTCATCTAGCTCTCACTCCTAAATATTTTATCTTTAGACTATTACATAATGTTTTTCAGTGAAATATATTGTCTATAATTATCTCTATATTTCAACTATAACCATATCGTTCCCTATCTTTCGAATAGAGTCCCATGGTATTTCTTTATAACCACTTTGACCAAATATGTTGAACTGCAATTTTTGCTCAGGAACCAATAGGGTTAAAAGTTTTCCAGTTTTTATATCAATAATGATATCACAATCGGCAATAATTCCAAGCCTTTCCCCATTATTTAGATTTACCAATTCTTTTCCGCCTAAATCGTTGAGTACCACAGTATCATCCCCTTACCATCATTTATTAAATGATATGTTATAAAATATAATATATTCATTATCTTTTATGATAAGATCTAATTTGATATGTTTATAATTTAATAACCTGTATGTCCAAAACCTCCTTCTTCTCTTTCTGTTCTATCTAGACGTTTCACCTCTTTAAATTCTATTTTCTCATATTTAGCGATAACAAGCTGAGCTATTCTATCGCCTCTGTTAACTGTATACTCTTCTTCACCTAAATTTATCAATATGACTCCTATCTCCCCTCTGTAATCGCTATCAATTGTACCTACACCATTGGCTAGCGTTATTCCATGCCTTAAGGCAAGTCCACTTCTCGCCCTTATCTGCCCCTCATAACCTTCTGGTATGGCCACATATAGACCAGTTGGAATTAATGCCCTACTTAACGGTTTCAATACGATAGACTTATCTATATTTGCATACAAATCTAAACCGGATGATCCAGAAGTTTTAAAAGCAGGTAGGTTAAAGAAGCTTTTGTTCACCACTTTTATTATCATCTTTTTCACCTCATCAATTCTTATTTACTCCAAAGTATATAAAACTTATTCCACTATATTGCCCACCGTAGTAATTTCGTAACCATTGACAAATAGATATTCAATTAAAGCCATTATTCTAATGCATCCAACTCAAGAAACTTTGAAGGCTTTGC
>DUNJ01000112.1 GCA_012839395.1 Tepidimicrobium sp. | reverse complement strand
TCCATTGTTTTATACATAGAAATAGCCCTTCACCCCTATGTTAACTACAGAAATGAAAGGCTATATACTTTTCTATTCGATAAATTCAATTTTATCCATAGTAACCTGCTCTATCAACCTGATCTTTTCCATTGATAAATCCCTATTCTCCCCTCTAGAATATATATATATCTTAAACTTCGGTTCCGTACCTGATGGCCTTATAGCATACCAAGATCCATCATCAAATATATACTTTAGAACATTGGATTTTGGGTTACCAGTATCATCCTTTAGATAATCTATAGTACTGCTCAATTTCATATTCCCTATGGAAGATATAGGTTCCTGCCTAAATGAATTCATAATCCTCTCTATCCTCTGGCTGCCTTCTACCCCCTCCAGTGTAATGGATATAAGCTTCTCTAAATAGTATCCATGATCTTCATATATATTTTCCAATTTATCTAATAGGGTTTTACCTTGCCTCTTATAATAGGCTGCCATTTCAGCTATAAGCATAGAGGCGATAACTCCATCCTTATCCCTCACTATAGTATCATATACATAGCCAATGCTTTCCTCGTATCCAAATATAAAGGTATGCTCCCTAGTCCTATCAAATTCATTTGCTTTGCCACATATATGCTTAAATCCAGTCAATGTTTCCAAAGTCCTTACCCCATAACGATCTCCAATCGCCCTGCTTAGATCCCCTGTGACTATGCTCTTTACTATAGCACCATCCTCTGGTATTGTGCCAGCTCTATCCCTAGAAGATAATATGTATTCTACTAACAGAGCCCCTGTTTGATTCCCGTTTAAAAATACATATTCCCCATCCTTATCCCTCACCATGCAGGCCACCCTATCACAATCTGGGTCAGTAGATATCAAAATATCTCCATCCTTTTCTTTACCTAGTGCTTTAGCATAATCAAATGCCCTTACATCCTCCGGATTGGGGTAGCCTACCGTTGTGAAATCCGGATCAGGATTTTGCTGCTCCGGCACTACAAATACATTGTTGAATCCCCTTTCCCTTAGTATTCGTCTCACCAATTTATTTCCCGTACCATTCAAAGGAGTGTATATGATCCGTATGTCCTTATCTATATCCTCATTGAGAGCTCGCTTACTTATTTCCCTTATGTATTCATCGTCCAAGTCCTTACCTATATATCTAATAAGATCTTTATCCAAAGCCTCTTCCATATCCATCAATTCAATATCAGAAAAATCCATTATATTATCTATATTATCTAATATCTCATGAGCTATATCATCCAGTATCTGGGATCCCTCCTCCCAATATACCTTATAGCCATTGTAATCCTTCGGATTATGACTGGCCGTTATCACTATTCCAGAGATTGTATTTAATCGCCTGATAGCATAGGATAAAAGTGGAGTAGGTCTTATATCCTCGAATAGATATACCTTTATCCCATTGGCAGCTAAAACTCTAGCAGCTATTTCGGAAAACTCCTTTGAATAATGCCTTACGTCGTATGCTATAGCCACGCCACTTTCCATGGCCTCCTCTCCTCTACTTACAATGGTATCTGCCAACCCCTGAGTAGCTAAGGATACAGTATATCTATTCATCCTATTGGTGCCTGCACCTATCTTTCCCCTCAATCCTGCAGTCCCAAAGGACAGATTGGTATGAAATCTATCCTCTATTTCCTCTTCATCTCCTTTGATGGATTCTAATTCATTCCTTGTCGCCTCGTCAAAGTATTCATTTTTCAGCCAATAATTATATCTTTCTAAAAAATCCATTTAATAACCTCCTGGATAAGTTTTATCTCTGTAAAAATTTTAATGCATTCATTACTTGGAGTAAAACTCCAACTGCTAAGGAACTCTCATCTATATCGAAATCTGGGGTGTGCCCTCCTTGCACTATTCCCCTCTCCCTATTTCCCGAACCTAGATGAAAAAATGCTGAAGGCCTTACCTGGGTAAAATAAGAAAAATCCTCTACCCCAAAGCTGGGATGGGGCAGCTCATGCACATTTTCATTTCCCAATAGTTCCAATCCATTTTCCTTGACTATATCCACCATGCCTTCGTGATTAATCAGTGCCGGGTACCCCTCCATCCTTATAAATTTCCCTTCTCCTCCCATGGATTGAGGTAGTTTTTCCACTATATTCTCAATATTGGAAAATACCAACTCCCTGGTCTCATCATTTAAAGTTCTAACTATGCCTTCCATCTTCACTTTTTCCGATACTACATTTCTGGCATGGCCTCCTCTAATGGTACCTATGGTGAGTACAGCAGAGCTCCTAGGATCTACGTTTCTACTCACTATGGTCTGCAATGCCATCATCACCTGATTTGCTATGGCAATGGCGTCTATTCCATCTTGAGGATAGGCTCCATGGCTATTTTTCCCATAGATCACTATATCTATGGTATCGGATGCAGCCTTCATCTGTCCATATCTAATGCCTATCTGTCCCTTTTCCAAGCCATTATCCATATGAAGTCCAAATATCCCATCTACATAGGGGGATTCCAACACCCCTTCCTCTATCATTGGCTTAGCTCCGCCCAATGTCTCCTCTGCTGGTTGAAATATCAACTTTATATTTCCATTTATTCTATTCTTTAAATCATTTAATATCCTAGCAGCTCCCAACAGAATAGCCATATGGGCATCATGGCCACAAGAGTGCATCTTCCCCTCTATACTAGAACTATAAGAAAGCTTCTTCTTATCGGTCATAGGTAGAGCATCCATATCTGCCCTTAAAGCTACAGTCTTTCCATCAGATTGTCCCTTTATTATCCCTACCACTCCAGTGGTAGCCATTATATCGTATTCGATACCCATCATCCCTAAGTATTCCATTATTTTGCCTTGAGTCCTATATTCTTCAAACCCTAGTTCCGGATATCTATGAAAATCTCTTCTTATATCTATTATCCATTCCTCTATTTCGTATATTTTATGTTTTAAATAATCCTTACCTATCATGGGACCTCCCCAACATTAATTATAATCTTATCTAAATTCTATAGTTTCTACATCATAGCTATTTATGATTCCTTTGCCTCTTTTAAAATCCTTTTGGCTTGGCCTAGCCATATTATATTATTCAAAATATTATGGTTATCAACCCCAGCTAGCTATTTATGCCTATGATTTTCAATATGATGTTCAATATCTACAAATATAAAATCTAGCTTTTTAAATATATCATATAAATCCGCCTAATTAAATTGCACGTGGAATGCCCGAAGAGCAAAAGATGCCCTGCTTATTGAACCTAAATTTCTAAGTCCCCTCGGTATACTTAAAAATTTAGATTCAACCGTAAATTCAATAATGTCCCACCGGTATGGACATCATGGTTTACCTTAACGGCTGATCGCATTGCAGCTAAAGGGCTAATAACATCTGAACCCTATTTAAAACCATCTTCTACTTTCATTATATATTACATTGGCCAACAGATTCAAACATTTCATTCTACCCCAAAATAAGTCTTTGAAATAAAATAGTATCTGGATTAACATATGTAGTATTATAGTATAAAAGTAGTCTAATTAGTGGAATGTTAATAATAGTACCTAAATTACAAAAATAAATGTTTAAAAGTTGTTGATATGGGTATAAGAATAGTTGCATATTAAAAAACTTTAAAAAGGAGGTCTTCTATGTTAGGAATGCCAATTGAATTAATCTATCTTATAGCATTACTAGTTACTATTGTAATTGCTTTTATTTTATTCAAACGGCCGATTTATGAAGCCATGTTTATCGGCTATTTAGTCATGGTTATCATATTAAAGAGATACGATATGTTGGTAGAATATTTGATCAAACCCTCTACCAACACCTTGTTCTATGCTATAGTAGCCTTTTTATCCTTAGCATATGTGTTTGAACAAACGGATGTGGTAAAGGATATAATCAATTTCATTCTATCCTTAGTTGGCCGTTTCAGAGGTGGAGCAGGCTATGTAAGCCTCTTGAGTAGTACCTTTATGGCAGCCCTTTCAGGAACAGGACCAGGTAATGTAGCAGCAACGGGAGTGTTTACCATACCTGCCATGATACATACCAATTTTCCTAGGGCATTGGCTGCAACAGTGGAGATGTCTGCCAGCTCACTAGGACCTATGATACCACCATCTGGTACTA
>DUNJ01000111.1 GCA_012839395.1 Tepidimicrobium sp. | reverse complement strand
TTTAAATATAGCTCCACTTCCTGCTACCATAACACTAAAGCCGGTATATAAAGAAAATACCATTATAATATTTATTATGCTTCGAAATTTGTGACTAAATTGCTTTTCCATTAACTGATCGAAACTCTCTATATCATTATTATATATCTTCACCAAAAGTAACGTTCCCAACACAGCAAATAGCGTTCCCGATATAGCCATACCGCCTATGCCTTTAATTCCATAGATTCCAAAAAACTCAATTATTTCCCTCCCCGAGGCAAAACCCGCCCCTATTACGGTGCCAATATATATAGATGCGATCTTAATCCAATTCCTATTCATAAAAAGCCCCCTTCTAATATTATTGATATTAGAAGGGGGCTTATCCTATCACCAATAGGGTTATTATATTTTTTCCTCTCCAAAGGCCTTTATAAGCGATACCATTGCCAATAGCATTACAAATATAAAGGGAAATGCAGCTGCAACAGAAGCTGTCTGCAAGGCCTCAAGCCCTCCTGAAAGAAGTAAAGATGTAGCTAATAAGGACTGTACCAATCCCCAAAGGATTTTCCTATTATTACTTGGATTCAAATCACCTTCCGATGTAAACATGCCCAGTACAAATGTAGCTGAATTAGCCGATGTTATAAAGAAGGTGCCTAATAATACTACCGTAATCACCGATAATATAGAGCTTAATGGATAATGATTAAACACTTGGAATAAGGCTGTTTCAGGCGCTGCTGCCGCGGTTGCTAAACTTTTTAATCCAACTTTGTCGGCCAAATTCAATCCCATAGTTCCAAAAGCCGAGAACCAAACAATTGAAGCTAGTGCAGGTGCAAATATTACCCCTGCTATGAATTCCCTGATAGTCCTTCCCTTGGATATACGAGCTATAAAGCTACCCACAAAAGGTGCCCAAGCTATCCACCATGCCCAATAAAATATTCTCCAGCTATTTAGCCAACTATTATCTCCAAAAGCGCTTATACTTAGGCTATCCTCTATAAACGCGTTAATATATTGTCCAAAGCCATTGGTAAAGTTGTTTATTATCTTCAGGGTTGGTCCCAATATTATTACCAATATCAATAATCCAATAGCCAGATATAGATTGATATCACCTAATATTTTTATTCCCCTATCTATACCGCTAACCGCAGTCCAGATAAATATTATGGTAATTACAAATATTATTCCTATCTGTACCATGGTAGTTTCAGGAATGTTAAATAGATAGTTCAATCCGCTATTGATCTGTAGAGTCCCTAAACCTAAAGATGTAGCCACACCTGCCACTGTAGCAAATACTGCAAGGATATCAATTAATTTGCCTATTGGTCCATTTACTCTTTCTTCCCCTAATAAAGGTATAAATATACTACTTATAAGCCCTGGCCTTTCCTTCCTAAATTGGAAATATGCAAGAGCTAACCCTATTATACTGTAATTTGCCCAGGGGTGAAAACCCCAATGCATAAAGGATGATTTCATCGCAAAATTGGCTGCTTCTATACTACCAGGTTCTATTCCTACCGGGTTTGCAAAATGTGCTATAGGCTCTGCAACTCCCCAAAATACAAGTCCTATGCCCATTCCTGCTCCGAAAAGCATAGCAAACCATGAAGCATTACTATACTCAGGCTCTGAATTATCTGGCCCTAACTTTATATCTCCATACTTGCTAAAAGCTAAAAATATAGCAAAAATAACAAAAGCCAACATAGATATAAGGTAGGACCAGCCAAAGTTAGTAGTTAAAAAACTTAAAAGCGAATTTGCAAAATTTGCAAAGCTAGTCTTTGCTATTATGCCCCAAAGAACTACTGCTATGGATACTATAAGGGATATATGAAAAACATTATTATCCTTTTGCTTTTGATCATTCATGTTCTTACCTCCAATTCTATATGATTGAAATATCTATATTATAATATCTTTTTAAAAAAGGGTGATAGAACCTATCACCCCTTTTCAAGTCTACACACTCACATTAAATACGGTCTGTTCCTTAACATCCATAGTTAACGCATCTAAAGCTACTCCAACTCTATGATATCTTACCTTCCATTGCTCCTCCTTCGGAGTATCTGGATCGCCTAGCGGATAGGGTATAGATATAGTGGGTACCATCTTATTGGACCCTACAGTCTTAGCAACTGGGATTAGGTTAGCCATCTGTACTATCGGTATGCCTGCCTTTTCAATTTCCTTTACCATCGTTGCACCGCAACGTGTACAGGTACCTCAGGTGGATATTAGAATAACGCCATCCACATTGGCATCTTGTAGGTCTACCACTATTTCTCTAGCCATCCTAGCCGCTTCTCCTTCGGTAGTTCCAGTACCAACTGTAGAATAGAAATAGTCATGAACTTTTCCTATCTTTCCTTCCCTTTCAAATTCTCTCATAACATCTAGTGGAACTATAACATTTGGATCGTTATTGGCAGCTGCCGGATCAAACCCAGCATGAATGGTTTTAAACACCTTTGGTTCTAGCCTATCCGTATCCGATATATCATACTTGCCCCACCTAGTAGCAGATGCGGATTGAATCCTATCCGGATTATCTACTGGTACTATTCCGCCAGATGTAACTATCGCTATTTTAGCCTTGGATAGATCTTTTATAGGTTCTGCTATGGGCACCATATCCTGATCTGGTATTGGTAATTCTGTTTGGAAGGGCTCCCCATGAATCTTCTTTAATAGCATATCTATAACTCGATCGGCAGCCGTTATAGGTGGTTCCAACCAAACTTGGCGTCTTATCCCCCTTCCATAATATCCTTCCTCATCAGCTGAACCAAGAGTATCCCCTTTCAATATCCTTCTACCAAATTCAGCCATCTTCTTAATATCTTTTCTCATAGCTGCAGCACTTGCTCCACCTTTAAATATATAGATATGTTCTCGAAACATCTCCACTCCTGGGTTTTCCTCATTCATAGAGGATATTACCGGTACATCAAACTTTTCCTTTACAGCCTTACCTATATGACCGCAAGCGCTGCCATATCTACCTGCTCTAAAAGCTGGCCCTGCAAAAAATATATCTATTTCCTTATCTTCTAAAAACCCTATTATGGTATTTACCGCCTCCTCTGTATTGGAACCCATATAGTTATCACCACAGATAACGGTATGAGTAATCTCTATGTCCTCTCCCAATTGCTTCTGCAATTCCATTGCCGGCCCTACAAGGCCTTCCTTTATCTCTGGAGCAAAATCTGCCTCTTCCTCTCCTCCGATTTGACCAAAAAATTGATTTATATAAAGTATAGCTTTCTTCATTGTTACACCTCCCTAAAATTCTTTCATAGTTTTAGTAGACCATCCAACAACCTGATCTCCACAAAACATAGAGTTATTTTCCATTATTATTGAACCATCTTCTCTTACTGAAGGCCCAAGTATCTCATCTCCAGCCCATCCTCCAGCAAATCCATCTCTTCCTAGGGATTCTAATTCACCTAAAACAGTCTCCATAGGAGGAAGTTCTATCAGCTGAGATACATCTCCACAGGATATAATTGCATCTGCCTTAGGATCCAATGTAACCAATGGTTGAGATCTTCCATCTCTACCTGTGCATTCATTGGTCAATCCCACAGTTTTAATTCCCGCATCTTCCAAAGCCACTATACATGCTATGAAATCTGCATCTGGGTTACCATATCCTTCTTCTGCCACTATTGCACTATCTGCTCCTAAAGATTTAGCCATTTGGGCTACGAATAGAGCCGCTCTTTCCTTTTGTTCCAATGCTACATTGAGATTAGACATTATAATTCCTAGGAAATTCAATGTCTTACCGTGCTCCTCATACAATCTCTTTATCATAGGAAAATTTTGAAAATCATATGTGGACCATTTAGATGAACAAGGCATAAAGCTTCCCGATATTATAGCGCCGTCCAACACCTCATTTGGATGCATGAAGGTAGGTAGCATCCTATTTGTATCCCATCCATATATTAGGTCATTATATCCTAACTCCTCCATTTGGGATTGGGGTTGTAATACGAGGACCACGGATGGCAAATCGTTTTCCTCAGATGAACGCTTCGTTATGGGATCTAGTTCAAACGTCTCCAATTCTTCAGGCTCTAAATCCTTTACACAGGATCCTATATACTCTGCCAATCTCATCCCGGCCCATCTTAGGGCTTTATTCTTCTTTTGCTGTTCCCTTTTTTCAAACTCTTCATCAGTATCGGCTACCAATACTATATTTTTCAATTGGGAGTAATAAGTATATTTTGCCCCTTCGCCACCCATATCGATAAGACCGTCTTGAAATCCGCCCCAATGCTTTCCAACTACCAATACACTGCAATCTTTAAGGGCTAATGTTCGCCCATTACCAGATTGCATAAGCTCCCCCGTTACACCTGGAAAAACAGGACCTCCTTCAACTCTCACCCTAGGCTCTATTGCTTCCTTTACAGGAACCAGTCTTACATTATCCCCTGGTTTTACTATAAATAGATCTGCTTCGGTTATATGTTCATCCTCCCTAACTATATCCAATGCTTCTTCCTTATTGATAGTTAAAAGACCATTGGAATAGGATGTCTCGTCACCGAACACAATTTCCTTAACATAAAAATTACCCAATTCTAACTTCATATATTACACTCCTTCCTTTTTACAGTTTTTTTTACATAAATTTCATTCTAAATATAGAATATCATAATCGTGATTATATTTCAACCGTGATTATGATATTTTTATTTTATTGTCTACTTATATATTTTGTGATATAATACAAAAGCTATACATATGTATTTTAAAAATAAAAAGTAGAAAGGAATATCCGTTAAACATGACCAAAAAAGAAATTCAGAGAAAAAGGATTATGACCTACTTTATTAATGCAGCAAAAGAGATTATAGATGAAGAAGGTATAGAAGGGATTACAATTCGAAAAGTAGCTGATAAAGCTGGATATAATAGTGCTACACTATACAATTATTTTGAAAATTTGGACCATCTAACTTTCTTCGCTGCTATGAAATATATAAGGGATTATGCCCATGCCCTACCTGAGTATCTAGAGGATGCAGATAATTCATTAGATATATTTATAAAGGTATGGGAATGTTTTTGTCACTTTTCATTCGAAAACCCAGATATATATTATGCTATATTCTTTGCTAGCCTAGATAATTCTTTGGAAGATTATATACGAGAATATTATAAATTATTTCCTGAAGATTTAGGTAGCCAGACTGAGGGGATTTCCACGATGCTTTTAAAGCATGATATATATGATAGGGGAATGACCACTATAAACCAGTGTGTGAAGGAGGGTTTTATAAGAAAAGAAAATGCAGAGGATTTAAACGAAATGGCAACCCTTTTATATAAGGGTATATTAGCAGAAGTTATTCAGGGTAAAATTGATTATGATGAAGCCATGGAAAAAACCATGAGATATATTGGTTTTATCGTAGATTCTCTAACAATCAAATAAGATTAACCCTTATATCTATTGAATAATTTTTGCCTTATATCGCCTATAGTTGTATTTTGATCCACCATCTGCACCAAAAGACCATCATTATCACAATCGGAATAAAATCCTTTAAGCAGTTGAATATTTCCTAGCCCAGTTATCTTATTTCTCATACTACCTTCCTACTTTAGGATGATATATCGTATGATGCTAGTGGTATTATTATATCTAAATTCCCCTTACTTGAAGTTTCAATGCTACTACTTTGTTGCAATAAAGTAATAAAGTGTTATAGCGGTTATACTATTTATAATTTATTTTCAATATTTTTTAACATTTTTTGCAATAAAAAAAGCCCTATTTCGGCCTACAAAATAGAGCTTTTATATCATATGATCTGGCAACGTCCTACTCTCCCAGGGCATCTCCACCCAAGTACCATCGGCGCTGAGAGGCTTAACTTCTGTGTTCGATATGGTAACAGGTGTGTCCCTCTCGCAATCATCACCAGATCTTAAATACAAAGTACATTTTACATCGTTATGCTAAGTTTGTCAACCTCCAATTGCATTTGCAAATTGGGTTAGGTCATAATAGTAAGTTATATATCTGGTCAAGCCCTCGACTTATTAGTACCATTTGGCTAAGAGTATTGCTACTCTTATACTTATGGCCTATCAACCAAGTGGTCTACTTGGAGTCTTAACCTATTTAGGTGGGAAATCTTATCTTGAGGGGGGCTTCGTGCTTAGATGCCTTCAGCACTTATCCCTTCCAGACATAGCTACTCAGCTGTGCTCCTGGCGGAAC
>DUNJ01000110.1 GCA_012839395.1 Tepidimicrobium sp. | reverse complement strand
TAATGGTCTTGGCAGTAGATCACCTTACACCCCTTTATCCATCTGCTTAGAATATTTCTTTAGATATATAAACCTCATAAGTACGGATTCTATAAAGTTTATAGGTTCAACCTTTCCGAAGATGGAGGCACCCAAATAAGCTTTACAGCTTTTCTGCATAATCATACCCACAGCAATAGCATCCTCCTTGGAATTGCCACAGCATAATGCGCCTACACCCTCCACCAATACCGCCGAAGATCTCTTTAAGGCAGCTACAATATCGACTGGGTTATTTTCTACATTTTTGGCTACAGGTCCTACTATTTGGGCAAAATCATCCAATAAGGGTCTAAGAGGAATGCCTAACCTAACTATTGCATCTATCTCTGGGGTGGATTTACATAATATATAATCAATATCTTCATATCTATTATATATAGCATTATATATCCTAGCATCCATAGGGTGGCATTTATCTATATCGTTATATCGAATTTCAATCTTTCTGCCATCATCATAATATAGTATAAACCCAGTATTGGTCCGTGCGGTATTTGGATAGGGTTTAAAATCCCTTTTACAAGTTTCATTCCCCGTCTTATCATGAAGGGATAGGATAAATCTATGCATCTTATCCTGATCAAAACTATCTTCTCCACTGAGATTGAGGTAGCTATTTATAATAAAGTTGTGGCAAGCTGTTTCTAATTCCGAAGCTACCTTAAAAGCTTCATCGTAGTCTTTTCCTATACAAAGGGCACCATGATGCTTCATTATAACGGCTCTTCCCTTGGAATTTACCAATGCATTGGAAACCTTGCGGCGCAAGGACTTGGTTCCGGGTAGGGCATAGTCTGCACATATTACCCTATCCCCAAGATAGGGATTATGTTCTCTAAGCTCCATAGAATCCAGACCGGTAGCGCCTACGATAGATGCATTTTCTTGATGGGTGTGTATTACAAAGTTTATATCTGGAAATAGCTTATATACATCCGCATGTATTCCTTTTTCCGATGAAGGCTTTATATCGCCGTCATAGCTTAGATCGGAAATGGAAACGGTAACGATTTCATCGGGGGTTAGCGTTTTATAATCTCTGCCACTAGGCGTAATCAAAAAGCTATCCTCATCGATCCTGCAGCTTATATTTCCCCAAGTCCTTGCAATCAAACCGGTTTGAACAAGTTTTAAACCAGCCCTTATAACCAGTTCCTTTTTTTTATAAATACCCATATATAGCTCTCCTATCATTCTATTATATCTACATTGCTAAATATCCTATCAAACCTTTCCAATATATCTGGAAGCATATCGTCTTCATAGGCTGCACTGGTATAGAGTCTACTGCCTGCCAATGTAACGATCCCCTCAGCCATGTAGGCCGCTCCCATATGCTCCATCTCCTTCTTTCGCTTGGAGGTTTCGGACAATATCCTTGGAATTTGCCATGGTTTTTTCCAATCTATTGCAAAATGCATAGTTCCAACGGTCTCTAAATGGCATATAGAACCTTGGTTAAATGCCACAAAGGGTAGATCATATTTTTTGATTATATCCTGCAATCCTGCTATTAGCTTATCTGCAAATCTACCTGCTTTTTGTATGGCATTGGTTCTTTCGATTTCGCACAGGGTATAGTATCCAGCTACACAGCTTAGAGGATTAGCAGCCATGGTACCGCCTACCATCGCCTTCTTTACCTTCTCACCACCAGCAATCCCAGCTCCTAAATACTTCATATACTCATCCTTACCGCCCACGCCACCAGCACCAGGATAGCCACCGGCTATAACCTTTCCAAATATGGTAAGATCAGGGGAGACATCAAAATACCCTTGAGCACCAGACATCCCTATTCGAAAGGCCGTTACAACTTCATCAAATACCAACAATGCTCCGTATTTTCGACACAGCTCTTCAACGCCCTTGTTAAAATCCTTATCCAAGGGTCTGGTTCCGCTTTCTGGCCCTACCGGCTCTATAAACACCGCTGCGGTACCTCCTCGTAGGCGATTGCGGCGTAATTTCCTTTCCAGATCGTTTAGATCGTTGGGGAAGAATTCCTGAGTATGCTTAAATAGGTATCTGGGAACGCCACCAGCTTGGGTCCATTTGGATCCAGGCACCCGGATTCCATAGGCTAGCTGATCGCTCCAACCATGATAGGCCCCGCCCATTTTGATAATATTTTTCTTCCCGGTAGCAAGGCGGGCAATTCTTATGGCTGCCATACAGGCTTCGGTGCCCGATCCAAGCATCCTAAATTTATCAACGGTCTTTATACTATCCGAAATCTTCTTTCCTATCTTGTATTCGTATTCATGGAATAGCCCTGTGGAGGGACCACAGGTATTCAATAGCTCGATAACCTTTTCTCGCACCTTTTTAGGATTACTTCCCAACACCGTAGGGCCACCTGCCTGAAGAAAATCATAATACCTATTACCATCTATATCGTATAGATAGGCCCCTTCAGCTTTTGTAAATACCAGTGGGAAGGGGTGGTTAAAGGCTAGATTATGCTGAACGCCCCCTGGGATTATTCCCTTAGCCTCCTGGATCATCTCCTTGGATTTAGCACATTTTTTATCAAAGTAATTCTCTTCATAATCCCTTAAAACCTTGGGTTTAATGCTGTATATAGGCTTGGAAATCAATTCATCAAGTTGTCTTATTATCGCCCTTGCATCATGATATTCTGAAATTGCAAATTTTTCTTCCATTGTGCATTCCCCCTCATATATAATTGAGTGAATATTCACTCATGTAAATTGTATCATTTATGGAGGCGATGTCAACGAATATAGGAATATTTATACGTTTAATTCAAGTTAAAGTAAATATATATTGTAAAGATTCAATACTATGATAAAATGAGAGTGAATATTCACTCAATGCCTACAATTAAAACTTTTTTCAATATGAGCAGGACTATTGTAGGTAGACCTAGTTTTAGTACTATAAACTATATTAGTGGGGTGATAACAATAGGGAAAAACTATGAATCCTTCAATAGGATATCAGAAGAAAAGAGAAATAGGATATTTAAATCGGCTATTATGGAGTTTGCAGAGCATGGATATGATGGTGCCAATATCAATACGATAGCAGAAAATGCCAAGGTAAGCGTGGGCTCTATGTATAAGTATTTTGAAAACAAGGAAAGCCTCTATTTAGCCGTTGTACACTTGGGTGTGGAAACCTTGAAACAGGTGCTAGATGGGATAATTGCCAGCGAGGGAGACCTGTTTACCAAAATAGAAAAGATAATAAGAGCTATTCAAATTCATTCCAGGGAAAACATCTATCTAACCAAGCTATATAACGAGATGACAACTGAAAGCCATTCGGAGCTGGTATGGAATATAGTGTCGGATATGGAAGGGGTGACTGCCGATTTATATGCAAGCCTTATTGAAGAGGGCCAGAGGGAGGGGATAATAAGGGAGGATATAGATCCCAAGCTATTTGCTTTCTTTTTGGATAACTTATTTATCCTGTTGCAGTTTTCCTACTCCTGTGAATACTATAAGGAGCGGTTTAAGATGTTTGCGGGGGTGGATGTATTGGATAGGGATGATATGGTTGCTGAACAGATACTTAAATTCATAGGAGGGGCTTTTTTCTTGGAGTAGATTTTTAAAGGGGGAATCAAAATGGATGGATATGTAATAGCTTATGATTTTGGCACTACTGGGGTGAAGACCTGCGTATTTGAGATTTCCGATAGTATAAAGCTTGTTGCCAATGCTATGGAAGGGTACGATCTATATATAGTTGGAGATGGAGGCGCAGAGCAGGATCCAAACGATTGGTGGGATGCTATGATCAAAACCACCAGGGAGGTGCTCCATAAAAATAACATCTCAAAGGAGGAGATAAAAGGCATATCTTTCTGTGCTCAAATGCAGGGACTGGTATTAGTAGATGAAAAAGGGGAGCCGGTACGTCCAGCCATGAGCTATATGGACAATAGGGGTTGGAGGGAATTGGAGGATAAGATGGCCCATGGCATTCAAATTGCCGGTGTAAATATATTTAAGCTAATTAAATCCATTCGAATTACTGGAGCTGTTTCCGCTAGTGCAAAGGATCCGGTTTGGAGATACAAATGGGTGGAGAGGAATGAACCGGAAAATTTTAAAAGGATATATAAATGGCTAGATGTAAAGGAATTTTTAATATGTAAATGTACTGGGGAATTTATTATGACAGAAGACAGCGCCTTTGCCACATTACTTTATGATACTAGGGAGGGAAGGAAAGGCTTTAGCCAAGAGATATGTAACATGATTGGGGTGGATATGGATCATCTACCAAGGGTTATATCCTCCACCGATATGGCTGGTAGAATAACTAAGGAGGCTGCAGAAAAACTAAATCTAAAGGAGGGAACTCCGGTATTTGGCGGCGGAGGTGATGCTTCCTTAATAGGTGTAGGTTCAGGTGCGGTGGAAAATGGCAGCACCCATATGTACATGGGGACCTCCGGTTGGGTATCCACGGTGGTGGATAAGCAGATCTTAGATACCAAGAATATGATAGCTTCTATAGTGGGAGCGGATCCTAAATACTTTAACTATTTTGCAGAGTTAGAGACCGCAGGTAAATGCTTAGAATGGGTAAAGGATCATTTAGCCCTGGATGAGATCAATATATATCTAGAGAAGAAGGATGTTTTAAATTCCAAGGAGGCCATATATAAAAGCCTCTATGATTATATGATGTATGCCATAAAGGATGTGCCGGTAGGTAGCAATGGAGTAATATTTACCCCCTGGCTTCATGGAAATCGTTGCCCCTTTGAAGATGCTAATGCCCGGGGGATGTTTTTCAATATTAGCCTGGAAACGGGCAAGACAGAGCTTATACATGCAGTGCTTGAAGGGGTCTGTTATCATCTGAGATGGCAGCTTGAGGCTCAGGAGGAGAAGATAAAGACATCGGAAAAGATACGTCTAGTTGGCGGTGGAGCCTTGGCACCATTAACATGCCAGATATTGGCGGATATATTGGGACGAGAAGTGGAAACTGTAGATAGCCCTCAAAATGTTGGGGCTGTAGGAGCGGCTGTGTTGATGGCCGTGGGGTTTAATATAATTGAAAAGATAGAAGATGCAAAAAAACTTATACAGATTAAGGAAAGGTATAGCCCCAATATGGAGAACAAAGCTATATATGATAGGTATTTCAAAGTGTTTAAATCGTTGTATAAAAACAACAAAAAGGTTTTCAGCATATTGAATGATGGCTCCAACCTTTAAATCGAATTAAAGGAGGAATAGAATGGCTAATTATGGCGGTTATATGGGCAAGGTTTTAGTGATAGATGCTGGGAATAAGACTACTAGGTAGGGCATTTGATGATAAAATCAAGATAATTATAATTAAGATAGGGCATTAAAAACAAGCCACTAAAGTGGCTTGTTTTCAATGGCGGGAGTATGTGAGAATCG
>DUNJ01000109.1 GCA_012839395.1 Tepidimicrobium sp. | reverse complement strand
ATTATCAAGGTTAAACTTAAGTCTTGTGATATAGGTTTTAGTCTTTCAGGAAAATCCCCTATTTCATTGATATCATAATATCTTTGAATATGTTTCCTTGAACGAGCTATGGTTAAACTATCAAGAAGTTCAAAAAAATCAAAATCTAACATATTTAAAAGAGCCTCTACAGTTCTTTCTTTATTTGGCATCTTAGACCATGTGTTGAAGGAGTACTGAGCTCTTCTAAAGATATCATCTATCCCTCTTTCAGTCTTTAATTTCTTATTAATATTTGCAGGGTTGCCTTCATAGGCTAGGGCTAATTGGTTTTTTAGGTCATTAAATTTGTTGTTTACTGGAGTAGCCGATAACATTAGTACATCAGTTTTTACTCCAGACTTTATTACTTTTCTCATAAGCCTTTGGTATCTAGTTTCCCTATCTTTAACTGGGTCGTTATTTCTAAAATTATGAGATTCATCAATAACAAGTAAGTCATAATTGCCCCAATTAAGCCTTCCTAAATCTATACCATTAGTGTGACCACCATCCCTAGATAAGTCCGTATGATATAATACATCATAATTAAACCTATCTTTATATAAAATATTATTTGTATAGTTTTCCCTATAAGTAAGCCAGTTTTCTGATAATTTTTTAGGACATAATACTAGCACATTTTTATTCCTTAGTTCATAATACTTTATTACCCCTAATGCTGTAAATGTTTTCCCTAAACCTACACTATCAGCTAGAATACACCCATGATACTTTTGTAGTTTATTTATAATTCCAACAACTGCATCTTTTTGAAAACTATATAATCTATTCCATATTTCTGTTTCCTTAAATCCAGTAGATTCATTAGGTAGAAAATCTTCATTAATGTCTTCCAAAAATTCACTAAAAATATTATATAATATAACATGATAGATAAAGTCTGGAGAATTTTCCCTATAAACAGAGTCTATATATTCTATAACTTCATTTGTTATATCCTCCATTGTTTCACCATCAGTCCAGACCTGTTCAAATAACTCCATATAGGTCTTAGTAAAATTATAGTCTGTGGATTTATTAACTAGGTTTGCAATATAATCTCCTTTTTCGTAGCCTAAATCCACAGTGCTAAATCCCTGTATAGGCATATAGGTAATTTTTTCTGTATTGTTGTCTATATTGATAAAACTAGGTAAATGTCCATGGGTTCTATTAGATTTGAAAGTAACCTTTTCCTTAATCCAATTGCTACATTCTTTCGCTACAGCTTTTTGCATTAGCTCATTTTTTAATCTTATTTCAAATTCTGTACCATATATACTTCTTTCCCTATTTAATTTTGGTATATAAAATTCCCTTTTTTCTTTCTCAATTTTTTCTTTTACAAATGTTGGAGAGTTAAATATAAATCTTAACTCTTCAACTTGTTCTAACTCCCTTTTTAAAGTTTCATATGCATAAATAGAAAAATATGCAGCTACTATAGATATTTTAGTACCTTTTTTAATATTAGACTTTAAATCATCCCCTAATAGTTTATTTACATTATTAATAATTTCCATACTCTTAAACTCCCTTACCTAAACAATCTCTTCAAAAGCTTAAACACATCAAATGTAGTCTTATTATATACCTTGTTATAGGCATATTTTTTAGGGTTCCTAACCCATCCATAGCCTCTTGGCATTTTGAAGCCTCCCCTATGGACTATCTGCTCTGTAAACTTAGTTGTTCTGTTTGTGGTAGAGCAACGTTTTTTCACCATGATTATGAATATTACTCTAATTTCCGTTGTTGTGATAAGAAATGTAATCTTTCTATGTTTGTTCCTAAACCAAACAACATATTGCCTGCATCTATGTCCAAGCTTGTTGGAAAAAATGACTTTAAGCGTATGCGTTATCCTGTGCATATAATTGTTACTGCTCTATCTATGTTCTACCTTATCAAAAATTCTTTTAAAATACTGTCCTAATACCCATAGGGCTTACAAAGTACCAGTAAAATCTGTACTGGGGAGTTTTGTTAGGCCTCATTCGTCTCTTAATGACTTAACCCCAGCTCAAGTTGCTGGATTAAATCTAACCGAATGGGAGAAGAAAAGGTGTCTTCTTGTAGCATAAGTTTTCTTTGTTTGGCCTAAATATTTTTCCAGCCCTAAGCCAACAGAAACTCCAATACCTTCTCGTTAAAATCTTTTGCCTCCTCATAGGCTCCATGTCCAAGGCCTTTGTATAATATAAGCCTGCTATTTTTTATCTTTTCAGCCATCTCTTCACTTGCATTTTCCCCTACGATTTTATCCCTGTCACCGCCTATTATTAGAGTAGGACATTTGATTTTATCCAATTCGTCGTAGGCGTTATGATTGAGGCATGAGTGGGCCTGTATTATAAACCTATTGAAATCCTTCGGTTTTCCAACCCTTGTGATGGCGGGATACATCTTCCTATACCTTTTAAGCCTATTCTCCGTAAAGGTTTTCTCCATGGTGTCTATTATTAAGTTTTTGTAATCATCCTTCTCCGCCAACTCTATCCAATCTTTTATAACCTTCTGCATGGTGTTATTCTGTCTGGATACTGATACCCCTATAATCAGCTTATCCACCAATTCAGGATAGTCTATGGCAATATATTGAGCTATCATGCCTCCCTGGGAGACCCCCATTATATGGCCCTTCTCTATTCCCAGCTTTTCCATGGTAATGCTTTGATCCCTTGCCATATCCCTAGTTGAACAGCCTTTCTCAATTTTATTCTTCCTACTGAAGACATAAACTCTAAACTCTTTCGCAAATAGCTTATACATCCTTGCTAAAAGCAGCTTAGTTCCTTTAACAGTTTTCAACCCATCTCCCAAGCCTGGCAAAATTATAAAAGGTTTTTGCCCTTTTCCAAAGGCAACATAGTCCATATCAGTATTATCAATATCTATGCTTCCCTCTATCGCTCTATAGAACATGATACTCCTCCAATCGAGTAATCCTTTTAAATAATATCCATCTTGTCGTTATTCCTCAAAACTATATATTTTCAATCTGCCAATCTATAGGACCCTTTCCTATACTTTTTAAGAAATTATTAGTTTTTGAAAAAGGTTTGGAACCAAAGAAACCCCTATGGGCTGACAGCGGACTAGGATGAACCGATTCTATTATGTGATGCCAGTCGTTGGTTATGAGCTTTACCTTGCTTCTGGCATTATTGCCCCATAGGATAAATACTATTGGATCTTCCCTTTCATTTAATAGGGATATGATCCTATTTGTAAATATCTCCCACCCAATATTCCTATGGGAATTGGCCCTTCCCCTTCTAACGGTTAAGACTGTATTTAATAAGAGTACCCCTTCCTTGGCCCATTTTACCAAATAACCATTGTTGGGAATATAGCAGCCTAGGTCATCCTTAAGCTCCTTATATATATTTACAAGAGATGGGGGAATAGCTACCCCTGGCTTAACCGAAAAGCTAAGTCCATGGGCCTGATTAGGTCCGTGATAGGGATCCTGTCCAAGTATTACAGCCTTAACATCTGGATAATCGGTAAAATGTAACGCATTGAAAATATCGTACATATCTGGATAGATAACCTTTGTTCTATATTCTTCTATTAGAAATCTTCTCATCCTCTTATAATAATCCTTTTCCAATTCCTCATTTAAAAAATTAGCCCAATTGTTTTTAAATATTTTAGCCATTGTGCACCATCCTTCTTTCAGCCCAATATTTACATTGTTTTAACACTATATCAATACTTCCTGCCTATCTTCATGTGGATAATTATATTTTCTAAGTACTCTTCTAACGATAGTTCTCATACTTGCCTACCTGATTCCTTATATTGCCAACCTACGGATTTGTTCTTGTGTTTTAGTACTGTCACCCTCCTCTATCATCTACATTTAAAACTATTATATCATATATGTATCCATTTTAAGGGGATAAGGGCTATTCCAAAATATTCACAGGGTAATAAGCTGCTTAATTTAATATCCTTAATCCTGCAATTTTAAAAGCTATATTTCCGATATTAAATTAATATAACCTTATCTCAATATTAATCCAATAAATTTACTCACAATTTTCCTGTGATAATTCTCGGGTTTTAAAGAAACTATTGCTATTTTGAGTTGATCATAAAGTTTATTGCATAATAACTTAGGACTTATAGCCACTGATATTATATTAGATGAACATGATTTTAAACTCTTAGGAAGATTTTAAGAAGGAAATCAATTCGATTCAATCCCAAATAAAATAGAACCTGAATCCAGGTTCTAAAAACTTATTCTGCCCTTTTTAACCTCGCTATATCGGCATAATTACTGGCTGTAACTATCTCAACAACCGATAGATCCCGTTTTAAGTCTTCTATTGCATTTTTCAATTCCAAATGCCTACTTGCATTTTTGGGATCCAGCTCCTCTAACATCGTCATTATTTCATCCTGACCAGATTTCAACTCTGCAACCTGCCCCTCTAAGGATCCTACCCGTTTGTTTAAGGATTCAACCTGCTTATTTAAAGATATTACCTGTCCCTCCAGGGAATCGAAACGAGTATTGGTTTCCTTTTCCAAGGAAACAATTTGATCCTCCAATGACCCAACTCGTTTGTCTAGGAATCCTACTTGTTCTTCTAACGATTCAACCCGCTTGTTTAAAGACCCTATTTGTCCTTCCAGGGAATCGAAACGTGCATTGGTTTCCTTCTCCAAGGAACCCATTCGTTCCTCTAAGGAATTAAAGCGTTTGCTGGTTTCCTTCTCCAAGGAACCCACTCGTTCCTCTAAGGAATTAAAGCGTTTGCTGGTTTCCCTCTCCAAGGAGCCCACCCGCTCCTCTAAGGAATTAAAGCGCTCACTGGTTTCCTTCTCCAAGGAACCCACTCGTTCCTCTAAGGAATTAAAGCGTTTGCTGGTTTCCCTCT
>DUNJ01000108.1 GCA_012839395.1 Tepidimicrobium sp. | reverse complement strand
TATCCAATACCGTGGGAATTGGATACAATCCCTGTAGTGTTATAAATATTCAGGTGACCATCCCTGCAGGGAGACAAAAGGATATAGTATTCTTGCTTGGAGAAGGGAATACGGTGGAAGAATGCAAGATATTGGTGGATAATTATAAGGATATTGCTGCGTCTAAGGCCGCCTTAGAAAGGGTTGAGGAATTTTGGAGTGGAAAATTGTCTACTATTCAAATAGAAACTCCAGATAATAGTATGAACTATATGATGAATAGCTGGTTAATGTATCAGACCATAGCATGCAGGATATGGGGTAGGGCCGGCTTTTACCAGGTAGGCGGAGCCTTTGGAGCCAGGGATCAAATGCAGGATGCTATAAATGCAATATACCATATGCCGGAAAAGGCCAGGAAGCAAATTATAAGGAATTGTAGGCATCAATATAGAGAAGGGGATATACAGCATTGGTGGCATCCTGTTCCTGGTAGCGATATTCATAAGGGAATTAGAAGCAGGTATTCCGATGATCTATTATGGCTACCTTTGGGTGTGGCCAAGTATGTATCGGTAACCGGAGATGAAAGCATACTTGAGGAAAAGGTACCATTTATAGAAAGCCCTATATTAAGGGATGATGAGCGGGAAAGATACGAGGTACCTAAACTATCAAAGGATGTAGGAACAGTATATGAGCACTGTATTAGGGCTATTGAAAGGTCCCTAGCTCTTGGGGAAAGGGGACTTCCTCTCATGGGAGGAGGGGATTGGAATGACGGCATGAATAAAGTTGGGCATAAGGGTAGTGGTGAATCGGTGTGGATGGGGTGGTTTTTAGCTACTGTGCTTAAAGATTTTATACCTATCTGTGATAAGATGAAGGATTTTGAAAGGAGCAATAGATATAAGCAGCACATATCAAAATTAAAAGAAGGCCTAGAACACAATGGATGGGACGGGGAATGGTATAGGCGAGCCTATTTCGACAATGGTACTCCAATCGGTTCTAAGGAGAATAGCGAATGCACTATAGACTCCATAACCCAATCTTGGTCTGTCATATCTACCCTCGGAGATAAGGTAAGAGCTAAAATGGCACTGGAATCTGCAGAAAAGTATTTAGTAAATAGGAAGGATGGAATAATAGCATTGCTCACACCACCTTTTGATGACGTGGATTTGGATCCAGGATATATAAAGAGTTATGTACCTGGAATACGGGAAAATGGCGGCCAATATACTCATGCAGCCGCATGGCTTATAAAGGCTTTTGCTATGCTTGGGCATGGAGATAAGGCCTACGACCTATTTAGAATGATAAACCCGATAAATCATACTAGATCCTCAATAGAATGCGCTAAGTACGGAGTGGAGCCCTATGTGGTAGCAGCGGATGTGTATACAAATCCTCAGCATATGGGTAGGGGAGGTTGGACCTGGTATACAGGTTCATCAGGATGGTTATATAGGGTGGGCTTGGAAGACATTTTAGGTTTCAGCATAGAAGAGAATAAAATATTATTAGATCCTTGTATACCTAGGGATTGGAGTGGGTTTAAGATTAAATATAGGTATAAAAACACGAGCTATGAGATAGAAGTAAAAAATCCAGATGGAGTTTGTAAAGGGATAAGTTCCATATATATGGATGGAGAGAGAGTCGATAATGGATATGTTGAACTTGTAGATGATGGGGCTGATCATCTGATTACGGTTGAGATGGGTGAATGATATTTGTTGTGTTGCATTGCAAAAAAGAAGTAGTGGAAATTTTATTGCTAATAATGTAACAGAATGTCTATTCTGTTACGTATGGCAAAACAAACATTATATTTACATTTTTCGTCACACATATACTATATTTTACATAAACTTGGTATATATTTCAAGTAAAAACTATGGAGTATTGTTCCATAGTTTTTGTGGTTAAGTTAGAATTGCACTAAAGAATATAATTCATCTTTTTGATCTTGTGTTATCCCAATATATCTCAAAGTAATAGATTGGGAAGCATGATTAAAGGTATCCATTATTAGGCCAATATTATATTTGGACATTTTATAAGTCCAATATCCCCAAGTTTTTCTCAAGCTATGGGTTCCAAAATTTTCAACTCCCAAAGCCTCTGCAGCTTCCTTTAAAATCCTATAAGCTTGCACTCTTCCAATATGTCCGCCTTTCTGGCTTGGGAAAATATAATCATCATTCTTTAATTTCTGTTGATTAATATATGTATTAAGGCTTTTGCGTATTGCATCGTTGAGTTTGATCTTTTTTTCTTTTCTAGTTTTTTGTTCAGATAAAATTAAATATTCCTTAAAATCTCCATTTTCATTATAGATATCTTTGACTTTTAAAGGTAATATATCACTTATTCTTAGTCCAGTATTCAATCCAAACTTAAACAATATGCCATACTTTGGATTTCTACCATTTAAATAGTAATACATTTGGTTTATTTTTGTTCTATCTCTTATTGGTTCAACTGCCATGATACAACTCCTCCTTAATATAACAAATTGCCAATATATATCATTAAATGATGCGTTATATTATAGCATGGATATAGAAAAAAACAAAACATCCTTGCTGAAACGTTGAAATATACTATGTTGCGCAGTTAAAATAATGTAACAGAATAGACATTCTGTTACATTTCTATCTAACAAATCCCATTACTAGACGCCACAACAAAGAATCGAATATGATTAAGAATGCTTTATAAGGGGTGCAAATTATGAGCAAACAGTTTGGAGACGCTAAATTTCACAAGGAAGGAATGGTAAAAGATAACGCTGTAGAAGATTATTACATTTATTCTAATATTAATGAGATAAAGGAAGAGGATGAGAAAATAAAGAATCAAATAGATTATTTTGCTAAAAGAGATAGCTTAACTGGATTATATAATAGAGATTATTTTCTAACCCTATTGGAGCATCAAATCTTGCAAAGTGATACCGATGCTAGGGGAGATAGATTCTCTATACTCATGATGAATATAAATGAATATAGAGAAATAAACGAGGTCTTAGGATATATCATCGGAGACGAAATACTGAAGGAATTTGGATTAAGACTAAGAAATAGTGTGCAGCCCAAGGATATGGTTGCGCGATGTGAAAAGGATCAATTTTCCATATTGGTCCCCGATATAAAGGATTTGGAAGAATTAAGGACTAAAATTAATAGGATTTTGGACAATATAAGTACCCCATTTATTATAGGTGATAATGAATTTCAGATTACAACTAGCATAGGAGTATCCATATATCCCGACGATGGTATGGAATCGGTTAGTCTGATTAGAAAAGCAAATATTGCTATGAAGAAATCAAGGGAAGTAGATATAAATGAATCGATTGTATACCGAGATTCATTGGATAAAGAAACTCAGGAATATTTTTGGATGAAAAATGACTTATCGAAGGCGATTTCTAGGGGGGAACTGTTTTTAAACTACCAGCCTATATATGAAATTAGCACGAATAGCTTGGTGGGAGTTGAGGCACTACTTAGATGGAACCATAAAAAAAGGGGGATTGTGCTGCCGTCTAAATTTATACCCCTGGCGGAGAAAACGGGGTTAATTCATAGCATAGGGGATTGGGTTTTAATGAATGCGTGTAAACAGAATAGAACATGGCAGGATCAAGGATATAATCCAATCTATGTATCGGTCAATGTATCTATTCTTCAATTGGAATATCCAGGTTTTGGTGAAATAGTAGAGAGGATATTGGAGGAATCTAATCTAGATTCGAGGTATCTACATTTAGAGATTACCGAAACTTTTTTTGCCCAAAAATGCCAGTTAATTGAGAAGACTATAAAGCAGCTTAGTAGTTTAGGAATTAAATTATCGATAGACGATTTTGGAACTGGGTATTCTTCATTAAGTCAACTATGCCAGCTTAATATACATAACCTAAAAATTGATAGAAGTTTTATCAATGGAGTAGATAAAAATATAAATAAAAACAAAATTGTAAGGGCGATAATATCTTTAGCAAAAAGTCTAAATATCAAATTAATTGCAGAGGGAGTGGAGACGTGGGAGCAGCTAAAATTTTTAAAAGAAAATAACTGCACTATGGCACAGGGCTATCTATTTAGTGGACCTGCAGAAACAGAACAAATAGAAAGGATGTTAATGGAATATGGGAAAAGTTAAGGTATTGAAAAGAAAAAGCGGGGGATCTCAGATTATAAGCATTAAAACTAGGCTAATTATCTATTTCTCCGTATTAATTTTAGCCTCAACGGCTATGATTGGTTTTATGCTTATGAGAAAGGGTAGCGATATACTTGCTGAGGAAGCAGAACGATCCATTACCCTAGCGGCTGAAGAAGGTGCAAAGCTAACGGAAAGTCGCATTGCAATTCAAATGCGAACTTTGGAGATGCTAGCGCAAAGGGAAGATATCCAAAGTATGGATTGGAAGGTACAACGACCGGTGCTGGATAGGCAATTAAAGAATACAGATTTTATCGATATTGGGGTAGTACAATTAGATGGGACCACCAATTACCCAAATGGGGATACAGCTCAATTAGGGGATAGGGAGCATGTACAAAAAGCTTTAAAGGGTGAATCGAATGTATCTGATCTAATAATCAGCCGTGTAACTAATGAAATTATAATGGCATATGCCACCCCTATTGAAAAGGATGGTAAAGTAGTTGGTGTGCTAATAGGCCGTAGAGATGGAAACGCGCTAAGTAATATAGTGGGGGATATAAATTATGGTGAGGATGGATATGCTTATATAATCAATAAAAAGGGGACAGTAGTAGCCCATCCCGATAGAGAGTTGGTTCTCGATCAATTCAACCCCATTGAAAAAGCTAAAGAGGGCGAGAACCATAGATCAATAGCAGATCTATTTGAAAAGATATTATCGGAAAACGTGGGGGTTAGTACCTATAACTTCAGAGGTAACGATCTATATGCCGCATATACACCCATTGAGGGGACAGACTGGAACTTTATAGTAACCGCCAATCAAAAAGAAGTATTATCATCAATTCCTGCATTACAAAAAGTCATTATAACTTTTACCGGAGGTGTCCTTCTAATCAGCATTATAATTACATATATAATAGGAAGCTCCATTGCAAACCCCATTATTAATGCGGTAGAACACTCCAGGGAGATAGCCAATTTGGATATTACACGAAATGTATCGGAAGATGATTTTAAAAGGCGAGATGAAATTGGAATTTTAGCCAAGGCCTTCAAGGAGTTAACAGATAATCTTAGAGGTATAGTGGTTGAGATCAACAAGGCCTCAGAGCAGGTTGTAGCCACTTCGGAAGAGCTAACGGCTACTACCCAGCAATCGGCGGCTGCTGCGGAAGAGGTATCGAAAGTAGCAGAGGAGATAGCAGGCGGAGCGGCAGATCAAGCTCAAAACACGGAGGAAGGGGCCAATAGAGCCATTATATTAGGGGAGATCATAGAGAAGGATGGGCAATATACTGAGGACATGAACCATGCTGCGAATAGGGTTATAGAGGCCGTGGATGAAGGATTGAAAGAGATTGAGAAGCTATATAAGATTACAGAGGAGAGCAGTAATGCGGTTAAGGATATATATGATGTAATATTGAAGACAAATGAAAGTTCCGAGGCAATTGGACAGGCAAGCGATGTAATTTCATCCATAGCTGAACAAACCAATTTGTTGGCATTGAATGCAGCCATAGAGGCAGCAAGAGCTGGGGAAGCTGGAAGGGGATTTGCAGTTGTAGCAGAAGAGATTAGAAAATTGGCTGAAGAATCTCAATCCTCAACGGAGGCTATCGACAAGGTGGTTAATGAATTACAGGCAAATACTCAAGAAGCTGTAAAAACCATGGAAATTGTATCTGAAACAGTAAAGGAGCAATCCAATAGCGCCATTAATAGCAGAAATAAGTATTCATTGATAGGGGAGGCCATGGAAGCGGTAAATAGTGCGGTGGAGCAGTTAAATGCTTCCAGCAAGGAGATGGATGAAATGAAGGACGAGATATTGAATACCTTGCAAAGTTTATCTGCCATTGCCCAGGAGAATTCAGCTGCTACTGAAGAGGTAACAGCTTCTATGGAGGAGCAGACCGCCGCTGTTGGGGAAATAGCAGGAGCTAGTGAAGGGTTGGCTAAATTGGCCCAAGATCTACAATCTATTATAGAGAAATTTAAGGTTTAAAAACATAAAGACCTCCTATTCTTACCTTTAAAGATAAGAATAGGAGGTCTTTTTATATACTACGGAACCATTTAACCTTCCTATTTGGTGCCATATATTCATAATACCTAATAGGTCTTTATGCTACTTGAAAAATTTACTATATTTGTGTAAGATATTACACATATGTGGAAAATAATGTAGGTATAATGTTTGCTTTGCCAGGCGTAATAAGGTGGTTGCACCACTATTCAATGTTATTTATCAGCTAGACCTATAGCAATAGAATAAATAGAAAGGATGTTAATTGAGTATGGGGAAATTTAAATTGTTTAAAAAGAAGAAATTATTTGACAAGAAGAGGTTGTTTAAAAAGAAGGATAAAAAGAAAAAAGATACGAAGAAAAACATAAGAAAAAAAGAAAAAAAAGTTCAAATCACAAGTGTTAAAACTAAACTGATCGCTTATTTCTCTATATTGATTTTGGCCTCGACAGCTGCGATTGGCTTTATGCTTATGAGAAAGGGTGGTGCTATACTTGTTGAGGAAGCGGAAAGATCCATTACCCTATTGACTAAAGAGAGTGCAAAGTTAACGGCAAGCCGTATGGAAACCCAGCTACGAACCCTGGAGATGATAGCACAAAGGGAAGATATTCAGAATATGGATTGGGTGGAACAACAGCCGGTATTAAAGGGCCATGTACAGAAAACAGATTTTATTGATATTGGGGTAGTTCAATTAGATGGAATTGCCAATTATTCGAATGGAGATACGGCTGAACTAGGGGATAGGGAATATATACAAAGCGCTTTAAATGGCAAGGCAAATGTATCGGATTTGTTATCTAGTCGCGTAACTGGTGGAATTGTTGTAATGTATGCTGTCCCTATCGAAAAGGATGGTAAAGTAGTAGGAGCGTTAGTAGGTCGTAGAGATGGTAATTCGCTAGGCGATGTAGTAAGGGATATAAGCTATGGTGAGGAAGGGGATACCTATATAGTCGATGGAAAGGGTACAATAATCGCTCATTCCGATGCAAGTATGGTTGTTGGGCAATTTAACCCCATTGAAAGGGTAGAAGATGATGATAGTTATAGATCCATAGCCGATCTATTTGAAAAGATATTATCGGAAAGAGAAGGGGTTGGCACTTATTCCTTTAGGGATGATGATTTATATGCTGCATATACACCTATTGATGGAACGGATTGGAGCTTTGTAGTTACGGCCAATCAGAATGAGGTGTTAGCTGGAATTTATACATTGCAAAAAGTTGTTATGGCTTTTGCTGGAAGTATCTTATTGATTAGCATCATAGTGACATATATAATGGGAAACTCCATAGCAAATCCCATTGTCAAGATAGCGGAACATTCAGGGGAAATAGCCAATTTGGATATTACGCAAGATGTTTCACAAGCTCTCCTTAAGAGGAAAGATGAAATTGGCACCTTAGGCAATGCTTTGCAGAATATTATAAATAATCTCAGGGATATTATAAATGAGGTCAATCAATCTTCAGAGCAGGTTGTAGCCACTTCGGAAGAGCTAACGGCTACTACCCAGCAATCGGC
>DUNJ01000107.1 GCA_012839395.1 Tepidimicrobium sp. | reverse complement strand
TTTTTGAGGAGTTCTTTAGCCTTTCATATTGGATATAGCCCTAGAATGCGGCTTCAATTCCCAAAGCTATTTCTGTTCGGTATTCAAAAAATTTGAACATATATCGCCAAAGCAGTTTCAGCTCAGCGTTCAAAGCAAGGATCATTATCAATAGGAGGAATACGATTTATATCCCTAGAACACAAGCGATATTAAATGAAATAGATGATTAAATAATCCACCTACAAAGAATGCCAACCCTGTAGTTATAACTCCTACTACCAATGCCTCCCTTATGCTGAACTCAGATGTCAATATCCCAAATACGGCTACACAGGGCATATAAAATAGTGCTACTACTGCACCTACAAATAGCTGTGTATTGGTTAAATTCATATCTAGAAGTGGCAGGACAGCCAATTCCCTCCTTACAATTCCTGCAATCAACCCCACACTTGCTTCCGAGGGCAATCCTAACCAACCTACGACCAAAGGATTAAGAGCTCTTCCTATATAGTGCAATCCCCCAGTTTCATAAAGCATAGCCGTTATACCTACAACTATAGTCAATGGAAGTAACGCCTCTACGATAGTGCTTTTCAAGCGATACCATGTCCTTTTAGCAGCAGTTCCCATATCGGGCCACAAAAGAGGTGGCAATTCCATCGCCATAGGTTCAGGTAGATTTGGACTAAACCTCATAAACATCTTGCCAGATATAAATATTGTAAGCAACGAAATCAAATATAATGCTATAACCAGGAATAAGGATTTAGACCCTAATAGGGATATAAAAGCCCCCGTCTGAGATATGCAGGGAACTCCCATAGATATCAAAGTGGATACCACTACACGCTCCCGCCTACTGGAAAGGGAGCGAGTGCTCATTATAGCCGGTATAGCACATCCATATCCCAACATAAGAGGTATTATTGCCGTGCCCTGTAATCCTATTTCCTTAAAAACTGAATCCAGAAGGGCAGCTAAACGCGGCATATACCCGCTATCCTCCAATAGCGCTAGGACAATATAAAAGGATGCTACATAGGGAAGCATCAAAGTCAAAGGCCATTCTATACTCTTGATTAAAAATCCGTATTCTCCTATAAATATATTCCTCCACACCCCTGCAGGTATTATACTGGTAATTGCATATCTTATAATAGGATCTATCAATCTATTAAATATTGGTCTAAGTATAAAGTTTCTAACACCCATTCCAACCCCAACTATTCCAGCAAATGCAGCCAGCATAACCAATATAGCTATAAGGCTCCCAGACAGTGGCTGGAGCATCTTTGCGTCTAACCTGTCCCCCAATGTTCTCCTAGCTCGTTCAAAGCTTTGTACCTTCTTGGATATAGTTTCTGCTGCCTTCCAATAATCCTCTCCCCAGTCCGTAGTGGAGTAAACCCCCTTTTTACCTGAAATATTTATGATTATATCCTTAAGTTCATCTATGCCCTTTCCCTTAACCGCTGTAGTAGCAACAACTGGGACTCCAAGCTCATCCTCCAATGCTTCTATATCTATTTTTATTCCCCTACTTTCCGCAACGTCCATTAGATTAAGTGCTATTACCGTTGGGAAGCCCCTATCTAGCACCTGTAAAGCCAGATATAAATTTCTTTCCAAATTGGTAGCATCCAGGACTATTACAATTACATCTGCCCCTTCCTCTAAAAAATCGTTGGCAATTACCTCAGCCTCCGTACCCATGTCCAATGCATATGTTCCAGGTACATCTATCAACTCTAATCTAATATCATCTATATTGAATTCTCCTTTACTATAGGAAACCGTAGTACCTGGATAATTAGCTGTCATAGCTGTAATTCCTGTAAGTTCTGAAAATATGACGCTCTTGCCAACATTTGGATTCCCTATCAACAATGTTTTCATGATATCCCTCCGTTCTAACGAAAAATTATTACGGATTCTTTCTGTATTATTTGATCCGTTAAATGATAGATTCCATTGGGTATGATAAGCTGTGGGTCCACTATTGGATATAGGTATCGCAATATCCCTCTTGGATTTCTATAAAGTGATGTGATATGGATCTCCCTTCAT
>DUNJ01000227.1 GCA_012839395.1 Tepidimicrobium sp. | reverse complement strand
TTCAAGGTTCTACAAGATTTTTTACACACCTAAAGCGTCTAAGAAAGAGCGTAGTGCAAATAATAAAGTAAAAAACAATCATCCCACCGTCAAGAGTATTGCCCTCATGCGTTATCTGGTGCGTTTAGTGACTCCTCCAAATGGGATTGTACTTGACCCCTTTATGGGTAGTGGGAGTACGTTGCTTGCCGCTGAATGTGAAGGATTTGATTCAGTCGGTATAGAAATAGAAGATTCCTACTACGAGATAGCAGAAGTAAGATTGGCGAACAAGGATGCGCTTGATGTATAGGGATAATTTGGTTCAATATAGGGGTATTGTACACAACGTAGTTAACGACGCCCCCTTCGTAGGAGCCATGGCTATAGCACCAGAGTGTCATAGAGGCTGTAAAGATTGTTTTAACCAGCACCTCAAGGAGAAACCTTTGTTGGAAGCAACGGCTGGCGAAATAGTAGACGCAGTTGCAGAGAATCCATTTGACCAAGGGGTTATCCTGGCCGGTTTGGAGTGGACATATTCTCCTGATGCGCTACATGCACTAATATGGACTGCATTAAACAAGGGGTTACAGGTTATGTTGTACACTTATATGGAGGAAGAACAATTCAAGAAAGCCTTTCCGCATTTACATGACATGCCAATTTGGGTTAAGTTTGGCGAATACGACCACAACAGAAAGACCAAAACACATGTCCAGTACGGTGTTTCGTTAGCATCGTCCAATCAGCACATTAAGAGATTACAGATGACTAACCCAGAAGCATGGGGATGGTCTGTGACGTCCGATGAGAGACTACGGAATAGTATATTGAAGAGTCTACGGAAAAGAGATGGTCATTGCCCGTGTGAGGTTCCGAAGACTCTAGATAACCTTTGTCCTTGTGCTGATATGAGGTTAACAGGCAAATGCAAGTGTGGGCTATTTGTTGGGGAAAGCGTTTAGTAGATGCAGGGTTAGCTAGTTCTTGGCCGTCCGATGGGCGGCTTTTTTGTGCATATGAATAAGGTGTGTATTTGTATTATATAAGTGACGGGATAAAGGGAGGGATGGTTCCATTAAAATCTTTAAGCGTGTTATGAAAGAAGCCGTTGATGTAGACGATATCATCTGCAATAAATGTGGGAAGAGTTGCAAAATAGATATAGGTTACGGTCATCACAATATCGAAGCTATTGAGGTTAAGCACACTTTCGGCTATGGTTCCGACCTGGATATGACGAGCTATGAGCTTCATTTATGTGAAGAGTGTTTTGTTGAATTTACTAAGGGCTGTAAAATAGAGCCTGAAATACGAGGGTTTTAGGAGGTGGTAATTCTGCATAGGATTCAAACGGGACGATTAGGGGATAAGGATAAGGATATACTGGAATTTAGCTACGGTATTCCGCTAAACGTATTTTATCTAGACAAGCCAAAGCCATCAAAATGGCAAGTAGATGTTGTTGATTTACATGCGTATCTTCCAGATGATGACGCTGTAATATTTAGTCCAGGTGGCGTCCATACCTTCCGAACAAACGTTGGCTTTGAATGCACATCTAATGTGTCGTCCTATATGGTAGTACCATCCCAAGACTTGTATGAGCGGTCAAAATGTGCTTTCTTATCACATCGGACAATTCCACTTTCTGACCACAGTCACAACGTAGCTATCGCCATAACGCTTAAAAATGCGTCAGACATTAAAGTTATCATTCGCAATGGTGATTTACTAGGTCATTTAATATTGCCGGAAATAAGGAGAGATGTTGATTGCGATACTTTGAGCCTATAAGCGAGAAAAACAGAATTCATAGTAACAGGGTGTTTATGCCCTTGAGAGCAACAAAGAACGCTTGTGCATACGACCTTTTCACTCCGAGAATAGTATATATTCCCGCGGGTGGGACCGACTTAATTTGGACGAACGTTAAAGCGTATATGCAACCAGACGAGGTCTTTATAGTTAATGTTAGGTCATCGGGCGGAACCAAGCTGGGCCTAATGCTGGCAAACACTGTAGGATGGATAGATGCCGATTACTACAACAATCCAGATAACGAAGGTAATATTGGAATTTGCTTGTGGAACCGAAGTAGCAAAGTGGTCATCTTCGACAAAGGAGACAAGATAGCTCAAGGGATGTTTCAGAAGTATTTAGAGGCGAGCAACTGTAACTCCGCAAATGACCGCATGGGTGGATTTGGGTCTACCGGCAAGTAAGCGAGCGAAGGGATAGGGGAATATCATTTCTGTGGCCTCTGGCTATGAGACAAGTGTTTGTCGAGGGTGTTAGAGTGACTATAGTTGCGACTGTATTTTTTGCACTGGGTGCATGGATTATTTATCGCTACAAGAAGTTTAAGGCCATCGACGAAGCGGCCCCAGGGGATTGCAGAGATGAGTCACCAGTTTTTGGATGGATACTTTGGGCTGCTGGTCTTATTGTAGTGGTTTCTAGCCTGGATATTTTCCTAAATCCACAATGGTTGGCTGTAAAAATTATCATCCAGCAAGTAATATAATCCGGCATGGGGAGGGCATTTATCATTGTCTAAAACATCTAGGTTCGGTACGGGGAAACGAGAGTCTCACGATTCGTCCGAGTTCTATAATTCGGGCCTGTACACGCCCGGTCTGACGGCCACGTTTTTCAAGCTCCTAGAGAGGATTAAGTCTACTAAAAGGACGGTTCCTCAAAGAGATTTAGGTGAGTGGACCAACCAGATTTACAGAAGTACATCGGAAAGAATGGGCGAGATACCGGATGAAAGCGTGGGGCTAGTTTTTACCTCACCTCCGTATAATGTCGGTAAAGAATACGACCAAAATTTGGATTTAATGGATTACCTTCTCTTGATGTGTCGGGTTGGCTCCGAGGTATATAGAGTTCTAAAACCAGGTGGTCGCTATGTAATTAACATTGCCAACCTAGGGAGAAAACCGTATATACCGATGACCGCCTATTTTTATCTTATTCATGGAGTGCTGGAGTTCCAGCCTGCCGGTGAGATTATTTGGCAGAAGGCCAAAGGGGCCAATAACTCTTGCGCTTGGGGTAGCTGGATGTCCGCCAGAGCGCCTCGGATAAGAGACATTCATGAGTACCTTCTAGTTTTTGCGAAGGATGATTTTAGCAGACCCGATAAGGGAGAGTCCGATATTTCTAGAGACGAGTTTATGTCTAACACGCTCTCTATATGGGAAGTAATGCCCGAATCCGCTAAGAAAATCGGACATCCGGCACCTTTCCCGGTTGAGCTAGCTAGTCGGGTGATTCGGTCATACTCCTACGTAGATGATGTTATTTTAGACCCATTTTGTGGCTCTGGCACCACTTGCTTGGCGGCTAAGCTGAATGGGAGACCCTATGTGGGCTATGAGATTATGGAAGAGTATTGTGATTTGGCGGAGAGGCGACTTCTTGGTGTAGGGGGGTAACGCAGTAAATCTTGGCTATTATGCACTCGGATTAGGTGTGGTGTTTTGTGAAATAGCATCGATTTTGCAGAGTATTAGATTGCTCAATATGTCGTACGAAGACTATATAGATACTCTTGATATGATTGAGGCTAGTGCTAGATTGAGGCCACAATTAGTTAGTTTGGTAATTGTATTGTTTATTGCAAAGGATGCCGTTGTAGCATTCTGGGTGTCCTGGGCTTTGGTTTTAGTACCTTTCTCTTGGTTGTGGTACATAGGTGTCGCTGTTTTGTTCTGGCATTTGCGCTCCTTGATGCGGAACATAAAGAGCGTATCGTTTTTTGGGGACTTTGATAAGTCGCATGTGAATATCCCGACCCCTGGTGTTGTAATGTTTGGAGTTGCAGCAGATATCATTTCCGTTGGATGAATGATTAGAGCGTTGCTCACTATTCAAAAGGGGGAATTGTTATTATTACCGGCCCTTTGCTGGCGTGGTATTTATTAGGGTTTGCACTAACGATATTCTTTGCAGTTGATGTGACCGCTAAGTGGGATGACGGAGACGACATCTAGTGAAAAAAAGGGGGGGTAGTATGACTAATAACAGTGCCCGATGTCCATTTTGTGGAGCATACGGTTACGTTGATGAAATTTGGGGCTGGGTGGAATATGGTTGTGGAACAATTGAGAGTATTACTGATGAGAACGTTACGTCGAGGCACATAGATTGTCGCGTCAATGAATTAGAGAAGCTAGTAGCCAAAATGCTTGGGCGTATAACCACCATAGAGCAAGACGTCATAGACATAAGTAAATGGAACAGTCTGCTCTGAAAAGGGGGTGAAGTATTGAAAATAGTCATTAACAAATGCTACGGTGGTTTCGGTTTGTCGAGAAAAGCGGCTGAGCGCTTGGAAGAGCTGGGTGTGAACATGGGTTTAGATGATGAGTCCGCGCAGGGTTTTGATTTCTATATTCCTGTAGACGGCATACCGCGTAATGACCCAAGATTGGTCGCCGTAGTCGAGGAACTAGGTAGCGAAGGGGCAAGTGGCGGACTGGCAAACCTGGAAGTGGTGGAAATTCCGGATGGCGTTGAGTGGGAGATTGAAGAATATGACGGTATAGAGTGGGTGGCGGAGCGGCATCGAACGTGGGGGTAGAGATTATGGCATGCAATTTCTGCAACGGTGTTCCCACCGTTATATATGAAAACGAGGGTGAAGAGTGGGCACTGAGTGTTGAAAGACACGATATGTATGCTGATTTAAAAATTGATGTTTATTATGATATTGGGTTCTCGGGAACGTCTATTGATATTATTTTCTGCCCGATGTGCGGGGAGTGGTTGGGCGGTAGTGCAGAAGATGTCATTGACGAGGTGTGATTTTGGATGGATAAACAAAGACAGTTACAGAAAGAATTGGGGCAGTTATTGATAGAGAACGCTGTGATAAAAGAGCCGATGCAAGTTATGGTTATGGTTAACGGTGACGTTCATACCGGTCAATGGGTTTGGGATTTAGGACGTATAAGTAAGGTACGAATACATGAGTTTACTGAGTGGGGTCGGCGGATTTATCTCGACGACGAACGGGATGACCTGATAGATGACGTAATATACGATATGTCTATTTCCGAGAATAGAGACGTGTCTAACGAAGATGCGAAGACCCTGGTCAAAAGGATGGAGTGGGAAAAGGCGATATTCATTTATATAGACGAACCATAAGGAGGAAAACTGATGGTCAAAATAACAGATTATCCAAATTTTACAATCGACGTGGAGGATGTAATTTATAACGGTCCGGCAACAATTGTTTTTTATCGCGGTGTGGACGGGAATAGGAGAAAAGCAGTAGCCAAATGCCATCCAGATGATTTCTATTCGGAAGAGTTGGGGCGGGTAGTGGCCGTTCTTAAGGCTGTACAAAAAGAAATCCCAAAGTTAATAAAACAATTAACTAGCTAGGGGGTATGCCATTCGTGGTTTGCGGGAAAAAGCGTGAGCCATGAGCTTGAAAAAACGGTGACAGGAGGTAATTGACCACATGTTGTTATGTAGAAAGATGACCGAGGCTAAAGCAATTCGGTTTAGTGAAAATGAGATACCGCAAGTATTATCGTTTATTCGTGAAAATAAGACACTTTTTACGTCTGTGAAAATATCCTTGACGTGCGATAAGGATGGTACTCATGTACTCTGGACTAACGACCAATCTCAACCCCTTCATGAGGGTGATTATATTGTATGTGATAGTATAAATAATTTTCGTGTTTACTATAGTCGAGAGGCTCTCGAAAGGGAGTATGAATTAATTAGTGAAAAACCACCAACACCAAGCAAGAGTACCGAGAACCTAGTCGATGAGTTAATGGCGAGAGAGAATGTGCTCTCGTATAGAATTGGCGCTGTGAATAGCCTTGAGATAAGAGACGGTGACACAAGGACGTTCTATCGTGGGCCCATGACCGCTCTGGTTGTAATTGATGAGAGATAGATGATGATGGCGGCGAAATAGTGCATTACGCAGTTAAAGAGTAGGGTGGTGAATTATGAGTTATGCTGCTCTAATTCCATTCAATGAAGATGGTACACAAGGCGAGTACATCCATTTCCAGAACGCATGGGGTGGAGCCGTCTATATTTGGATGAACATGCAACATTATTTAGACTGGGAAGGCGCAGATTGGTTGCTGAAGTGGGAACATGAAGGTGACGAATTTTGGACGCTCCATGAACGGAAAGATATCTCTGATAGTGACCGTATTTGTCAAGCCATTACCTATGATGGGGTGTATGTGCTTGCAAAAAATGGTAAGCGTGTTGCTGATGCGATGCGAAAGTTCGTAAAAAGGCACCCGTCAAAGGGGGTTGTTCACCTTGATGCCATAGCTGATGCTATGGACAAAGTATTTAAAGATGGGGCATTTGCCGTGGGGTTCTATCACAACTCTGTGAGTGAAAATCCGTGGTATGACTATAAAGAAGGGCGGGAGCGACATTATATCGAAGGATGGGAGATTTCCGAGGTGGTTCCTGATTTGTTTTCTCTAGAAACTAGACGACAGGATGTGTAATGTATGCCATGTGTATTTTGTAGCGATGAGCATGTAGAACTGGATGGTTTGCTTGACGAGTGGCACTTGGTACACCGTGAGGGAAAGGCTTGGCTATCATTCAATCACGGCTTTTCTCCTTTGCGAAGAACGCTACCAATCAACAACTGTCCCATGTGTGGTCAAAAGTTGAGGGTGGATGGTGACTCCTTTAACCTTGACGGACACGCGAAGAGCGTTTTGACATTAAACCGTTTACGAAGGGAGTAAAAAATGCGAAAGACTAGGTATGAAATTAAAGGGATTTGGGATGGGCCTACTAGGTCGGTCGAGGTTCATCGAGAGATAACTACTGATGAGGTATTTGCTCAACAAGTGGAAAGATTGGGGTCAATTATGTATACAGATGGTACGTATTTGTATTTGCAGGTCAGGCCATTAGAAAAAGGTGAGCGTAAAGGGGAGGAACTCCATGGGTACACAAGACTCATCCGTGATTGTGTGAAGTATGGCGTTAATCGCGTTTTTGATTTGCCGAAGGACGATGTCAACTAGTTAAGGACTTAGAGCGAGGTGCGCTATGTGGCTAAGTTACAGTGGGAGTTACGTGAGGGCTTCAGGTTTATGAGTGGGGAGCGTATGTTGCGCTTCACGGCCAAATTAGATGACCGTCATGTAAATAAAACGGTAGTTTTTAAGCCTGGGGAAACTGAAACTGTAAGATGGTGGAACATAGGGAAACAGAGGTTCGATAGTGAGGAAGTAATGTTGGAGGCTTTGAAAAGCTATGCCAGAGACTTCGAAGGGTAATTCCGAGTGTTCGTTTTGTAGAGGGGAGCCGATTACAGATAATTTTATGAATATGCAATGGAAGTTTTCGCTTCTTGAAATTGAATTCTTCCATTGTATGGTTGCTGAACTTGTTATAGAT
>DUNJ01000217.1 GCA_012839395.1 Tepidimicrobium sp. | reverse complement strand
CCGCTCTAAACGCAAAACTAAGTGGAAAGCCACGACAAACAGTAAACATAATTTGCCGGTTGCCCCTAATTTATTGAATCAAAAATTTGATGCACCACTGCCAAATATAGTGTGGGTGGGCAACATAATACCACTAGACCGGTGAAGGATGGTTGTATACAGCCATTGTTAAGGATCTATAGAAGTTGTGGGGCATGCCTCGGATAACAGAATGACCAAAGAACTAGTCAAAGTGGCCTTAAAGCGGGCACGGCCGTAGGGTGGCTTAATATTCCACCGGGTAGCCAGTATTGCTCCAAGGCTTTCGGGTCTCTATTGAAACAGTATAAAATAAGGCAAAGCGTGTCCAATAAAGGCAATCCCTACGACAATGCACCCGCCAGGAATTTTTTCAGTTGTCCGAAGTTTAAATGCACCGAGTTTTATCGTTTTAGAACTAGAAATGCCGCACAACAGGCAATTCGGGACTACATTGAAATTTTTACTACCCGCAGTGAGGACATGCTGCATTAGGCTGGATTAGCCCGTTCAAATTTAAATTGCAATTAAAGAACCTGGACTCGGCAGCATAAAACTAATGTGGAAGCAAATTTACGAAATAGCGAGTAAAGAACACGAAACAGTGTCCGATTATCCGGGAGAGGCTCATATTACTCCTCCAAAGCTTCAAGTAAATATTCTTTTACCGTAGGCCTAACAAACATTTTGGGCAAGCACACTCGAACCAACGAACACCTATCACACATACTAGAGTATTCAGCCTTTGGTGTTGTCTTATGCATGAAAACTTTATGCATTTCAGACGCGGTTTGCTTCATCTGCCTTCTTAATTCTGCATCCAAAAGGACGTCTAATCGTCTTCTGGTCTTCCCATAGTAGATCTGGCCCTCTGTTAATGTTAGATTAAACATTTCTTCAAGGCAAACAGCCTGCGCACATAGCTGGAGTTTGTCCCAATTATCAACCTTGGGTTTGCCCACTTTATATTCAACAGGGGTGGGCCACCATAACCCGCTTCTACCATCTAACGTGATGCCCTTGTCCCGCTTAACAAATTCCACTACATCTGCAATACCATAAAGCTTAAGGCGGTGTGAAACAATAGGTACAGCACGACTTACTATTTTGTTTCTACGCTTCTCAACCACAAAAGGCTGGTTGGCTTTTTGGTGAAATTCTTTGCCCTTGTATGTAAATATGTTTTCTTCCCATTGTTGTTCTAAGTGGATTAAAGCCCACTGGCGAGGACAAAAGGCGAAATGCTGGATTCCGGATAAGGCCAAGTAATCTTGCTCTAGAGGACTCATTTTAGTACCCTTTTAGGACTTCGGTTTTAATGCCATCTAATTTGTCTATCGAAATACTATAATCATTGAAATTTTGGGGATCAGTCACTGCTTCTTTAATCGCAATTTGTAACGATCGATGAACTTTTGCAGACGAATACTTTCCAGTCGGATTAGGGTGCTCCCACCAAATTACCTGATGGACTTCCATGCTTCCTTCGGG
>DUNJ01000106.1 GCA_012839395.1 Tepidimicrobium sp. | reverse complement strand
TTCAACCGTAAGCTATCAAGTATTTTTCTAAAATTAAGCCTGATACCAATACCCCCAACGATATTACTATCAAGGCATCCTCATAGTCTATTTTTAAAAGGGAGGCAGCTATACATCCGGTCCACGCCCCAGTGGTAGGTATTGGAATAGCCACCAATATGAATAGCCCAAGCAGGCTATATCTCCTTATGGTGGATCTTGTCCTAGCCAAGGTTCGTTTTTTAAGCCATCCTACCGCTGATGAGAATAAGAATCTTCCTTCAAGATAGTCCATTACCGGCTCCAATATCTTCAACAGAAATGGCACAATGGCGATATTCCCTAAAATACTTATAATAGTACTATGTAAGGGGCTAAGCCCCAAGGATATCCCCAAAGGTATAGCCCCTCTCAATTCAGATATAGGCATGGCTGCTACCAGTATCACCAATAATTCTCTTTTGATTTGCTGAATTAGTTGAAACATATAAGGCTCCTTTTAAACCACCTTTACCATTTAGGCAGGACTTGGTTACCATAGTTAATACCGATAATATCACAAGACATATACATAATAGCCTATATCGCTAACAATTACAATGGTGATAGTCTCCAAGTACTAATACCATCCTCTTAATCTCATCACATCGGCTATCTTTTTAATCGAATGCATATAAGCCGCTTCCCTTAACGTTACATCGTATTCCTCTTTTATTTTCCATATATGATTTAAAGCCTTCATGGTTTCTATTTCTTGCTTTTCTGCTATCTCCTCCTCACTCCAATAATAGCCGTATAGATTTTGTACCCACTCAAAATAGGATACGGTAACCCCACCTGCATTGGTCAAGATATCGGGGGTTAGCGGTACTCCCCTTCTCTTGAATACCTCATCTGCCTCTGGGGTTGTCGGTCCATTTGCAGCCTCGCATATTAGTCTAGCATTAACCTTTTCTGCTACATCTGCCGTTATTGCATTCTCTAAGGCTGCAGGGATTAGTATGTCTACATCCAATTCCCAAAACTCATCTAAAGATATGGTTTCAGCTTTTGGATAGTCCACTAGATTTCCATGTTCATCGAAATAAGCCTTTAAATCTTCAAAGTCTAACCCATCCTCATTGTATATGGCATAGGTTCCAACTGAAGGTGCCCATTCACCAATAGCCACTATATTCGCTCCTTGCCCTTGAACGTTCTTTACGGTGTAGCTGCCAACATTTCCAAAGCCTTGGGCTGCTACCCTGGCACCTTTTATCTCAATTCCAAATTTGCTTGCTACTTCTCTTGCAACTACAGAGACGCCAAACCCAGTAGCTTCAGTTCTGCCCTTGGAACCTCCCCATTCAACTGGCTTTCCAGTTATAACGCCCAAAGAAGATTCGCCAGTCAGTTTATTGTATTCATCCGCCATCCAGGCCATAACCTGTTCATTGCTCCCCACATCTGGAGCTGGTATATCGATTTTTTCACCTAAATATTTATAAAGACCTCGTATATATCCTCTAGAAAGTCTTTCCAATTCGCCTTGAGATAAGCTAAAGGGATCTACCGCAATGCCCCCTTTCCCACCGCCATATGGTACACCCATTACTCCACATTTGAATGTCATCCATATGGATAGGGCCTTAATCTCTTCCAAATTTACATCTGGATGAAATCTAATACCACCCTTCCCAGGTCCAATGGCATCATTGTGTACAGCCCTATATCCTTTGAAGATCTTTAATCTTCCATCATCCATCCTTACGGGTATTGAAATTTCAATAACTCTTTGAGGTTCCTTTAGTAATTCATAAACAGCTGGATCCAATTTCAAAGCATCACAGGCATGCTTTATTTGCCTCTGAGCACTTTCTAATGGATTTAATCCTTCCTTCATATTTTAGTCCTCCTTTTAGTTAAGTTTTGTGATATTTAAGCAACAATTATATTTTATATGTTATAGCTTCTATACTTTAAAAATAATATTTCCATCAAATAAACATCTTCTCTATTAATCCCCTTTTAAACCTTTGCAACTCATCCAGCTTTTTCTTCTCCAATCCTATCCTCTGATCTAAAGCAGGTAAAAAGTTAGCTATCTTTATCTGTTCGGAAAGGGGTAAAATGGCAGATTTCAAACTGGACAATAGATAATACATAAATATAGAATTATAATCTTTAAACCTAAAACCAACTATATTTTGGGTATCGTGGCTTTTTTATCTCCCTGTATCAATACCGCACCTGTCTTCCCCAGATTCAATATTTTCTATTCTCATTAATAATTGCATGCTAGCATATTGAATAGAAAAGTCAACAGTTATTATGGATAATAACCATTGATTTCGATTTTAAAATTAGTTTCAGATAGTGAGAAATAATTAGGTTTAGCAAGATATTTAGTTATATTTCTATATAAACCCGATTATTTGTCGTTTTTGCCCTTTGCAATAATATATAACTTCTACTATACTATAATAGTCAGCGGCTACGGGGTGTGGCGCAGTTTGGTAGCGCACGTGGTTTGGGACCATGGGGCCGGGGGTTCGAATCCCTCCACCCCGACCATA
>DUNJ01000105.1 GCA_012839395.1 Tepidimicrobium sp. | reverse complement strand
TTTCAACCCTTCCAATTACCCTATCGCGCTCCGACAGGGCCTTTTCCGGACAGAATAGGGTACAGCCGCCACAGGAATGACAGATCTCATCGAATACTATCAGCTTTTCACCGGTATAGGCCAAAGCATTAAATTTACAGAACTCGACGCAAATGCGGCAGCCATTACACTTTTCCTCATCTACAACGGGTACCTTAACCGTAATATCCTCGGAGGCAACCTCTTTAGGCTTTAAAAAGAGATGCCCGTTGGGTTCCTCCACATCACAATCGATATATTTGGATTTATCGGCAACTGCCGCCATATTTACCGATAGAAGGGTTTTCCCGGTGCCTCCCTTACCGCTTAATACAGCTATTCGCATCCTATCTTCCCCCGTGTCTATGTAGTCCGGAATGTATGTCATCCAATGGAGATAGCTTACCTTCGATAAAGGCTTCGATATTTTCCGATATAGAATCGCTTGATATCTTGTATAGCTTTATATCAGCAGAGATCAAAACATCTGCAGCATTTTTGCCACACCTGGGAACTATTACCGCATCTATCCCGCTATCTACGATTAGCTGAGCGGCCTTTATACCCGCCCCACCTTGACTCGAGGCAGCGCCATTCTCTAAAAAGCTACCCTCCTCCGATTCTATATCATAGATTAAGTAATAAGGCGCACGTCCAAAGGATAGACATACATTTGTGTCCATAGAATCTCTATTTACCGGTATTCCAACTTTCATAATGCTCATCCTCCATTTCAATTTGTTTTTTAGCCCTTCTATTACAAGCACCTTCTCCACAACCTCTACCCATGCCATTGCACAACCTATAATCGCCACCCTCTATCCTAAGCATCTTTCCGTCCACTAAGGACTTTGCTATCTTCTTGCGGGCGGCACTGTAGGATCGTTGCACACTAGTCCGCGCTATATGCATCCTAGCTGCACATTCCTCCTGAGTAAGCCCCTCAAAGTCTATTAACCTTATGGTCTCATATTCATCGATGGACATGGTAATACATTGCCTTCGATTGCTTTCCATGCCTAGGGGCCCGAAACGATTGTTTTCTGGTAAACTGCATACTTTTCTTTGTTTTCTAGGCCTTACCATATATATCCCCCACTCCGTTTGCTATTCTATCCAATTTGATGTTTTGGACATATGTCCCATACAACTATTATACACAGTTTTGGACATATGTCAATAACTATGTTAAATAGTTCTTATATCTATATATCTTTGTCAATTCAATTTCCACATTTCATGGCTTATTAAAGAACCTTCCAAATATATAGCGTATTATATTGTAGGCCATGTGAGCTGCATTCCATCTATGCAGCCCCAATCATCCTCATGCTAGGATTCATAGACTAAGAAAGATGTACCGGCTACCGGTAAATGCAGATTTAAAAAGGGTCTATAGAAAATTTGAATGCTTGATTCTACTATAGACCCTTACACTTATGTCCCACAAAATGTTCTATAGGGAATTTCAGATGGTGGAGGTAGTTTTGCATATTCTTCCTGATCTCTAGAGTATGCAAAGGGATCTGAAAGAATTTTTAGAAACCTATCCATCACGCCATAATCCCCTCGCTTTTCCGCCGCTTCCAACGCCTCTTCCACCCTATGATTTCGCGGAATTACTGCAGGGTTAGCATCTCTCATAAGTTGTTTGGATTCTTCCCTGGGCACCTTTTGTCTATTTATTCTTGCTTCCCATTCTTCCTTCCATTTTATAAATTCATTGCTATCGAATATTTTCATTCCACTGAATTCACCTATGGTCAATGCACGAAAGGTATTGGTAAAATCCGCTTCATAGCTTTGCATAATGTCCAATAATTTCATAATAATGGATTCATCCTCGGGCTCTTTGCCCCATATCCCAAGCTTGGCTCTCATCCCATCAAGCCATAAGCCCTGATATATGTTGTGGAAGTTTGCAATCTCCTCATTGGCTAACTCTATCGCTTCATCCTCATCGTCATGCAATAGCGGTAATAATGTTTCCGCAAACCTTGCAAGGTTCCATGCTCCAATTTGCGGCTGATTTTCATAGGCATAGCGGCCGTTGCGATCTATGGAGCTAAATACCGTCTTTGGATCATAGGTATCCATAAATGCACAGGGACCGAAGTCGATGGATTCTCCACTAATAGCCATATTGTCCGTATTCATTACCCCATGGATGAATCCAACCAATTGCCATTTTGCGATCAACTCAGCCTGCTTTTTGATAACCTCCCTAAGAAGTAATAGGTATCTATCATCATCTGATGCGATATCGGGATAATGCCTTTGCAATGTATATTCAGCCAGCTGTCTCAATTCCTCAATATTGCCATAGGCAGATATATATTGAAAGGTACCAACCCTTATGTGACTGGATGCTACTCTGGTCAATATTGCCCCCGGAAGGGTTTCTCTTCGCTCTATGAACTCTCCCGTAGTTATAACCGCTAGGCTACGAGTTGTAGGTATGCCTAGTCCATGCAATGCCTCACTAATTATATATTCTCGAAGCATCGGTCCTAGATGAGCTCTACCATCCCCGCCCCGTGAATATACTGTTCTGCCCGATCCTTTTAGCTGTATATCCAGCCTTTCACCTTTTGGAGTAATCTGTTCCCCCAATAGCAATGCTCTGCCATCGCCTAGCATGGTAAAGTATCCAAATTGATGGCCTGCATAGGCTTGAGCAATTGGAATACTACCTTTAGGAAGTCTATTGCCAGCCAATATCTCCACCCCAATATTTTCCTGCAAGGAATCCACATCCAACCCGAGAAATTTTGCTAGGGATTTATTGAGAACTACTAATTTTGGGGAATTTACCGGAGTTGGTTCCTGCTGAGTATATAGTTTTTTAGGTAAGTGAATATAGCTATTATCGAAATTCCATCCCATATTCAATCCTTTTTCATTCATTTTTATTACCATCCATTTCTTTTCTATTATCTAATCCTTAGTATCTACTTATACGTGCAAAAAACTAAGGTAAAATTAACCTTATATAGATTAAACGGTTCTTCCAAATACTGGAAAAACCGTTCTCCAATACTACTCTAGCTCTATTGCTCCGGTATTTAATGCATAATAGCGACCCTTTTGCTCCATCAGATAGTCATGATCTCCCCGCTCTATAATCTCCCCTTGTTCCAATACCATTATCGCATCGGCATCTCTAACCGTGGACAATCTATGGGCGATTACAAAGGTAGTTCTACCTTCCATCAACTTATCCATTCCCTCTGCAATAAGCTTTTCCGTTCTAGTATCTACAGAGGATGTAGCCTCATCCAATATCAATATAGTTGGATTGGCTACTGCGGCCCTTGCAATGGACAACAATTGCCGCTCCCCCTGAGATAGGTTTTGACCATCTACCGTAAGCATTGTGTCATAGCCTTTGGGTAAATTCTTGATAAAGTAATGGGCGTTAGCCAGCTTTGCTGCCTCCTTTACCTCCTCATCTGTAGCGCTTAATCTACCATATCTAATATTATCCGCAATAGTGCCTTCAAACAGGCGAACATCCTGCAATACAATGCTCATGGTGCTTCTTAAATGATGCTTTTTAATTCGCCTTATATCTATGCCATCATATAGTATTTTCCCTTCATCTATTTCATAAAATCTATTTATTAAATTGGTAATGGTGGTCTTTCCCGCCCCTGTGGAGCCTACAAAGGCTATCTTCTGCCCTGGCTTTGCATATAGATTTATATTTTTTAGCACCTTCTGCCCTGGGATATATCCAAAATTCACATTTTCAAATGTAATAAATCCTCTAAGAGGCACCTTTTCATACTTGCCATTCTCCTTAGGGATCCTCCAACATATATTACCCCGTCCCTCACAATCCTCCATCAATTGAACATCTCCCTGGTCAGTCTCCACTTCTTCATCCAATACGTCGAATATCCTCTCCGCACCTGCCAGGGCTGCAAATAGCATATTAAGCTGATTGGAAACCTGGGTAATAGGTCTAGATATGGTTCTAGTATATTGTAAAAAGGAGGCTATATTCCCCACACTCATCCTATTTATCATTACCAAAAAAGCTCCCAACATGGATATAAGGGCGTACAATACATAGGATAGGTTGCCCATTATAGGCATAAGCATTACACCGTAAGTGGCCGCCCCAGTGCTTGCTATTCTAAGAGCTTCGTTTCTTCCATTAAAGCTATGAATTGCCCTATCCTCATAGTTAAATACCTTAACCACCTTTTGCCCGGACATCATCTCCTCCACATAGCTATTCATATCGGCAAGCTTCGCTTGTTGATCACGAAAGTTGGTTGCCGATTTCTTTCCGATATATCTTACAACTCCCAGCATTATTATTAGCATGGATATTACTACCAATGTAAGTATCCAGCTTAAATATAGCATCATTCCAAAGGTGCCTATTACGCTCACTATGGATACGATTATTTGGGAGGCACTTTGTTCCAGCGACTGGGTAAGCAAATCCACATCATTTGTAAAGGTGGACATTAGGTCTCCGTGGGAATGGGTGTCAAAATATGATATGGGTAGTTTTTCCACATGAGAGAACATATCTTCCCGTATTCTATGGACGGTTCTCTGCGCTAGTTGACTCATAAGCTTATATCCTATATATTGACCTACGGATATTAACATTACAAATAATCCCATTACGGCTATATATTTTATAAACTGTAGCTGATCATAATCTCCAATCAATGTATCGATAACGGGACTTAGCATTCCATTGGCGGCTATCTGAGCCATTGTGCCTATTATTACAAAGAATATACCTCCAAAGAATAGTCCTTTGTTGAATTTAAAATAGCCAAATAACCTTATCAAGGTTCTTCTAGTATTGCTGGGGCGTATCTGCCTATGTCCTCTTCTCATCATGCAACCACCCCTTTTTGTTGGGATTCATATATTTCCCTATATATTGGGGATGTATTCTTCAATGTTTCATGGTCCCCCATGGATTCTATCCGTCCTTCATGCATCACGATTATTCTATCGGCATACTGGATAGAGGCTATCCTCTGTGCAATTATAATAGTGGTTATATGGCCCAATTCCTCCTTAAATACCTGCTGAATCTTTGCATCGGTGGCCATATCCACCGCACTTGTAGAATCATCCAATATCATGATCTTAGGAGATTTTAATAACGCTCTTGCAATAGTAAGCCTTTGCTTCTGACCACCGGAAAAGTTATCCCCGCCCTGCTCTACCCTGTGATCTAGTCCATCATCATATTTGGAAACGAACTCCCATGCCTGGGCCTGTTTAAGGGCTTTTATAATCTCCTCATCGGTAGCATCTTCATTTCCCCATTTCATATTGGATCGAATGGTTCCGGAAAAAAGTGTATTCTTCTGAAGTACAAAGGCCACTTGATTCCTCAATGCTTTTATATCATATTTTTTAACATCTATACCGCTAACAGTAACAGTGCCTTCTGTCGCATCATATAACCTTGGAATCAATTGCACCAATGTAGATTTAGATGATCCAGTAGAGCCTATTATTCCTATTACTTCCCCTGTTTCTATATGGAGATCAATGTCCTTTAAAGTCCTTTCGTCGCTTCCAGGGTAGCGAAAACATACATCGTTAAAGCTGATCGATCCATCCCTAATCTCCCTTACCGGATTATCGATTTCTTTGATCTCCGATTCGGTATTCAATACCTCGACAACCCTATTGACAGAGGCTGAACCTCGCAATAGCTGCATGAAGAAAAAGGAAATCATCATCAATGCCATCAAAACCTGGGTTATATAGGTGATAAAGGATATTAATTCTCCACCGCCCATGGTGCCCACTACCACCTGTTGTCCACCAAACCATAGTACCGCCATTATGGTGGAATAGACTATTAAGTTTAATACAGGCATTAAAAATATGATAAGGGAAATAGCCTGTAACGCTGTATCCCTTAGGGAATCGTTTCTATTCTTAAACTTATCCTCTTCATGCTTCTGACGATTAAAGGATTTTACAACCCTTATACCCATCAGATTCTCCTGAATAATAGCATTTACCCTGTCTATACGGGTTTGTAGTTCTAAAAACAATGGCCTAGCCTTAATTAGAACTATGGTTATGGCTATAACCGTAACAGGTATTGCAACCATAAACACTTTTGCCAAGGAAGCATTTATTCGCAAGGCCATAATAAGAGCAAAGAGGGCCATAAAGGGAGCCCTTATTGCCATCCGCAGGCTCATCATGGTTACCCTACCTATGGTATCACAGTCGTTGGTAAGCCTAGTTATGAGGGATGAAACGGTAAATTTATCTAGGTTTGCAAAGGAAAAGTCTTGGACCTTTTTAAAAAGCTTCTGCCTAATCTCTGAAGCAAATCCAAACCCAGCTCTAGCCCCACAATGAGCGCTTATGATGCCAAACAGCATTCCAAACAATGCCGCTCCAACCATTATGAGTCCAATCCTCACAATATATTCAATATCCCTATTTACTATACCTATATCCACTATGCGGGACATCAGATAGGGTATTATGATATCGGCCATAACCTCAAGTATCATAAGTACAGGGCTTAATATAGCAAATATCCTATACTTCTTCATATATGGTATTAACGTCCTCAAGTTATTCCTCCTATTCTACAAGATCTTCTAAATCCCTTTAACTATTAATATTATCCAAGTTTTCATTTATCTTTAACAGAATATCATACAACCTTTCCAATTCATCCTGTTTCAACCCACTAAATATGTCTCTATATACGCTGAATAGGTGATTTTTATGGGCCTGTACTACAGACTTACCCCTATCCGTTAAAATCAACCTGTTATACCTCATATCCAATTCTAAAGGTACTTGCTTGAGCATGCCCAGTTCCATTAATCTCCTAACAGCATTGCTCATAGCTCCCTCAGTAAACCTCATCTTTTCAGCTAACTCTTTTTGACTTGCCTTTGGATTTTTCTCTATAAGGGACATAAGGAATAGTAGTCCAAGGGGCAATCCATATTTATCTATTCTGAGTTGCATTATTTGCCTTATCTTTTGATAGGTCCCTTTCAGCTGCATTGCTACATCCTTTTCAATCATATCGTCGCCCCCTAATGCTTTAGTGCTAAACTACTTTTAACAGTATACTTTAATGCTAAAGTATTGGAGTATTGTTGTCAACTTATTTTTATTTAAAGTTTGCCCGCTTTCTAATCAATTAACCATCTATTAAAAAACCAGCGGAAACTATCCGCTGACTTCTATTTTATCAGTGTATTTTATTAAATTTAATCCCTATCCTATGCTCCGAAAGTACCGATAAAGACTCCTAAAAGAGCTCCCATGATTGCTCCAATAGCAGGGGGCCTACCGTTGAACATGTCATTTGCACTAGGTATCATCTCATCAAAGACAATAAATAGCATGGCACCAGCGGCAAATCCTAATCCTATAGATATTATACTGGGGGATATATTGCCAAATAGATAGGCGATTAAGACCCCAATTCCCATGGGTACTCCTGCTAATGCTGTAATTCCAATGACCTTAAATTTGCTAGTGCCTCCAATATATAGAGGTGCAGCTATAGCCATTCCTTCTGGTATATTTTGAATAAGCATTATTAGTGCTATTGTATATCCTAAATTTTTATTGGCTACATAACTTATTCCAATAGCAAGTCCTTCGGGAATATTATGGAGCGCTATTCCCGCACCTAGTATAACCCCTGTTTTGATTAGATGAGAGTTGAAGGAACCAGTTCCACTAAAGTATTCCTGAGGGATTAGGGTATCCATACCTAAAATCAGTAAAATACCGGCGATAATCCCAATAAATGCAGGAAGAAAGCCTGCTATCTCTATAGCTTCTGGTATCAAGCTGACGAAAATAACTGTAAGCATAATCCCGCCAGCAAATCCCAATGCACCGCTTAAAAATTTTTCACCTGGCCTGCCTAGAAGAACAATAGCCACTCCTCCTAAACCAGTACCGACTACACCAATCAACAATCCTGCAATTAATACCAATTCCATTTCCATATATAATCACTCTTCCTTAGATTTTAAGCCCCAAACGATATGGTATGTCTATATCGTATTGATAACCCTTATCAATTGTAGCATTCTAAGATAACTATTACAAGGAGAAAATATAAAAACCCCACTTCTAATTGAATTAGAAGTGGGGTTTCTGCATTCCTACCTATCTATCAAAAAGTTCTCTACTTTGTATTCCTCCAATTTCTTTTGGTACCAACTCCCATATTCCATGGAGATCTTCTGCTGCAATAGTATATCTTCTATATCATCTTTAACATCCTTATAGCTTGGTATCTTAGCCTCCTTCTTCTCCAATACCTCGATTATATGGTATCCATGATCGGTTTTAACTGGATCGCTGATTTCATTTGGTTTTAAGCTAAAGGCAGATTTTTCAAACTCCTTAACCATTTCGCCCTTACCGAAGAAACCTAAATCCCCTCCCGATTCCTTGCTGGCTTCATCTAGGGAGTGTTTCTTTGCCAATTTAGCAAAGTCCCCTCCTGATTCCAACTCCTTTGAAATCTCTTTAGCTTCCTCTTCGGTTTCAACCAATATATGACGAGCTTTCACCTGCTCCGCTTCGCCAAATGCCTCTTTGTTTTCTTCATAGTAGTCCAACATCTCTTCCTCGGATATGTCAATTTCAGGTCCTAGTAGCTTTTTAAGCTTTAAATTCATAGCTATATTGTTCTCCAAATCCTCCATATCCATTCCATATTGCATTATCATCATATTTAAGCCTTCCTCGCCACCATGTTGCTCTTTAAGCTTCTCCAGCTCTTCTTTCACTTCTTCTTTTCCAATTTTAATCTTCTGCTTTTTTAGCTCTAGTTCGATAATCTTTTCGGATATTAGGGAGTTTAGTACCTGTTCTCCATTCTGTTCTACCAACTGATCATATAATTGATCCTTTGTTATGGCCTCTCCATCTACCTTAGCTACTACTTCTCCCTTTCCACATCCAGTTGTAATTATGACCAATACTAAAGCCATTGCTATTAGTATGTATCTATAATTATTTCGTTCTCTAAATCTTCTCATAGCTTATAAAATCCTCCAATCTTCTATTTAAAATCCATGCTACCAACTTATCATTATATAACATATATACGGGTTTTAGGTTACAGTATTATGACAATTTTACTTCAGCGACATATCCTGTCAAAGATTTACTATCCTATTTATCAATCTATTTCTATCCCGGGGCAAAATTCCCTTTACCGAAACCATATTTGTGGGATGGGTTGTATCGAATATGGTAGGCCTTTCAGGCTCAAGATTTTCCAATAGGGTCTTCAACTCAAGCAATCTTTCCCCAGCCTTAGGCGGGATAAATTCTCCCCTATCCACCATATCCTTCAGCTCCGTTCCCTCAAATATTATCAAATTCATAGTGATAATCCTATTGGTGGTAAATCGGTTTATCATCCTAGCGGTTGCAGCTGCATTATCCACCGATTTCCCTTTCCCAGCAATTCCATACATTATGATGGAATTGAACTGCAAGTTTGCTTGATTAAGCTTGTTGGCCTGTTGGATAGCCTGATCTACAGTATGCCCCTTTTTCATTAGCTTCAATATATCATCTCTACCCGTTTCAAAACCTATGTAGAGTAATCTAAGCCCTTTTTTGTGGAGAATGGATAATTCCTCAACGGAATATTTAGAGAGGCTCCTTATAGAGGCATATGAAGCTACGCATGCACAATAGGGTAGATGCTGATGGATTATATCCAATAATCTCTCCATATTATCAAATCCTATAGACATGGGATCTGCTCCAGTCAAAAATACCCTTTCGGTATAATTATATATATTTAGCAGCTCCCTTTCTATATCAAAAAATGGAACTTCGCTATATCGATCATCCTTATACATAGAACAAAATGCACACCTATTATAATTACATCCCAGTGTTACCGGTAGCAACACGGTATTCATCTCATCCTGCGGGTAATAAATGGTATCCCTTTTATACATATTTATTCCTCCCCTTTAATCATACCATATTTCCCCGCATATTTTCCCAATATATTGATTAAATCCTTATATACTTCCATGACCATCCAGTCAATGTCATCTTCCAAATTTATATAGTATAAAGGAGCACCTCATAGATGAAAACCGCCCTTCTTAGGCTGGATGAAGCTATGCAGTTGCAGATAAAATATCCACCTATAAAAAAAGGTCCTAGGCAATCGCATAGGACCCTTTAAAAAGCTACAATATCCTGTTATATGGCTAAAATTGCATCATGAGCTTCTTTTACAGTATTTAATACTCTTCTAGCCTGCACGCTGTCCCCAATATTTACTATATCTATCTTATCCTTTAATTCCTCATATAATCCATTATTAGGAGCAAAGCCCATTGCCAAAACTACGTTGTCACAATAAAGCTGTTCCTCTACCCCATCCTTACTAACTATTATGGAATCGTCCCTTATCTCCATCAATTTAGTGGAAGTTTTAGTCTCTATATTTGGATGATCCAACAACTGAGTTAACATCATCAGGTTCTGGATAAATACAGGCTCTGGTAATATGCTATCCATCATCTCTATTATGGTAATCTTCTTGCCCTTGTTGGCTAGAACTATCCCAGTCTCGCACCCTACCAAACCTGCACCAACAATAACAATATTATCTCCCAATATGGATTTGTTTTGCAACACATCCGTTGCGGTGGTTACATTGTCCTTATCTATTCCCTTTATACTCCTAGGCCTAATAGGTGTCCCACCAGTTGCATTTATAACCTTATCTGGATTATATCTTAACACCTCTTCTGGCGTGGCCTCCTTACAATATTTTATCCTAATATTTAGTCTGTCCAACATGGTGCGATAATAGTGAAGTACCTTGATTCCATCCCTCTTAAATGGTGGTAAACAGGCGTTGTAGAAATTGCCTCCTAATCGCTCTTCCCTTTCCCAGATTTCAACATCATGGCCTGCTTCCGCTGCAGCTATAGCGGCATGACAACCTCCAGGTCCCGCCCCTATGACCAATATCTTTTTTGGATCATCTGTCTTCTTCAGTGTCTTAACACCTTCATATCCAGTTTCAGGGTTTACAGCGCAATCTATATGCCTGCCTTCGGATACACTATTTATGCAGCCCTCATTGCAATATATGCAATATCTAATTTCATCCGTCCTATTCTCCATCACCTTGTTAGGGAAATCAGGATCCGTTAAAAACCCTCTTCCCACTCCTACAATGTCTATCCAGCCATTTTCCAAAGCCTTCTCCGCCTTACCTATATCCCCTAATCGTCCATTGGATATTATAGGTAATGATGTTACTTTCTTCACCTGCCTAGAGGCTTCCATTTGTAGAACCATATCCTGCTGATAGATTGGTGGCATAGCCATATACCAATTATCATGACAGCCTACATCTATATGTAATGCATGGACTCCTTTTTCTTCCAACATCTTTGCTATCTTAAGCCCTTCTTCTATATCCCTATACCCATCTTCTGCTGGTAGATAGTGATTAGGAGTAAATTTAACTATTAGTGGGAAATCTTCCCCCAAATCCTCCTTGGTATTATCTATAATCTCGTTTAAGAACCTCATCCGATTTTCAAAACTGCCTCCATATTCATCTGTACGGATATTCCACCTTTCAGTCATAAACTTATCCGTTAGGTAGCCCCCATAAGCATGGATTTCTACTGCATCGACACCAGCCTTTTTAGCCAATTTCAAGGTCTTTGATACTTCCCCTTGAATAAACTTAATCTCTTCCTTAGTCAATTCATGAAAGGTCATATCAGAACCAGGATATATGGGAGTTGCTGAAGCGCTAGAAGGTTTTTCCCTATCTGGAGCCTTTGTTTGCAACCCAACCCCTGGCATTATTTGAATACAGACCTTGCAATCATATTTATGGCATCTATCCACCAGCTCCTTAAATCCATCGTAGCTTTCTTCGTTTAGCAAGGCTGATGGCGTTGGCCCGTCGATCTCTTTGGTAGCCATAACATTGACCATTATCATTGAAGCTCCACCTTTGGCTCTACGGACATAGTAGTCTATGGCTCTCTGGCCAAAATCTCCAATATCAGGTCCCATAGCTACCATTACATACCTATTTTTCAGCTCCAGATCTCCAATCCTTATGCTTTCCAATGCTTTCATATGTGCATCCCTCCATCGTTTTGTAATTATGTGAGCAATCTATAATTGTATGCTCAATTGATCATATACCCTAGGAAATAAATTATAACCTATAATTTTGAATATTTCAACTATTTATCTGCTATATATCTATGCATGAAACATTGGCTATAAAAACATTAAATGCCCCTTTTGGCATATACCTAAGGATACATACCAAAAAGAGCACCATCCTTACTGAGAATCCATCAACCTAATCCAATCTAGATATAAGCTTTTCTACCGATTCTACTATCTTCGATTTGCTCCCAACCCTAGCGGTTAAGGCCGCCTTTGCCTCCTCCACTACAAATAATGTATCGCTATCATATCCCAAAGTTGGACTGCTTATTGAATTTATGGTATTGTACAGGGCCTCCTTACTCATCTCATCGTTATCTCTCTTATATGCTTCCAATTGAGATCGTAAGTCATCCTTCATATCAAAACCTCCATATGCTTATTTATCCTATATGTTCACCATATGAAGAGTTTTTATTCATATCTATTCTGATCATATTAAAATGTCCATATAGACTACAGATAAAATAATAAATATTATTCCAAGCACTAGACGTATGAAAAAATTTTTGTACTTCGACATAAATAACCAATGAAATGTACCCATTAGAAATAGCAAGATTGATAATCCTAATGCTATTAAACCGCTAAATATATTAGCACTATCACTTTCTACATAAATCATACAGATTATAGATAATACCCAAAGGACCAATCCAACAAAGTTCTTTATATTTGAATTCTCTAATACCTTCTTAATAGAAGCCTTTAATTTCATCCGCCCTGAATAGATGTAAACCAATATAAATATACCACATACAATCAGCAAGATAAACTTATACCCATATTCAAAACAATAAAAAGATAGGTCAAAATAAATATAGTCTACTATGTATTCTACGTTTACGATTGTATAGATGCCAAAAATTATAGCCAAAATAACTCCCATGGCTATAAACATACCTATAAATATATTTTTAATACCAATAATTCTTCCCTTATCTATAAGATTCATCTTTAATAAAACAGGTATGGTTATAGGTGCTAGGACTCCAGTAAAGGATAATATTAAAAGTAGAACCGATAACCAACCTCTTAATCCAATTCCAATATAGTTTTTAAAGGTTATGCTTCTATTAAACTCATCTTCACCAAATAATGTAGCCTTCCCAACCTCCGCAATTACCTCGAAGGCTTTCAATAAAAACTCTTCAAAGGAAATACTAGAATAGTATTCGCCCTTACTTCTGGCTTCTTCCTGTTTGTCATAAAAATCGCTTTCATTTTTTGAATAATATGTATTATTTCTCATAGCATCATAATGTGCTCTATTATGATCATCTATTAATATTTCATAGGCTTCTGTAATTTCTATAAATTTGTCATGAGCATTCTCGCTTTTATTCATATCTGGGTGCCATTGTTTGGCTAACCTTCTATAGGCCTTTCTAATTTCATCTTTTGTGCTATTAGGATTTATCTCTAAAATTTTATAGTAGTCCTTCATGTCAAACTGCCCCTTTCAGTCTATGAAAATTAATGCCTATCCTTGCATTTATATAGCTATAAAAACGCCATAGCATATTGTCACTAGTACAATACGCTATGGCAATATACACTTAATGATCTATTGAATTGTTCAACTTTAGTCAATACAAATCTTATTGTTGCTTTTACTATAAACGAAATCTCTATCGATTGTTCAATTTCACCAATATATCGGCTACTTTTTCGGCAACAAATGCACTAGTGCCTATATCCTCAACCTCTTCTATCATCATAGCTATGAGGATATCCTGTTTCTCTGTGGGATAACCTATGAACCAGCCATTTTCATGATCCTCGGAGTCATGGGATAGCTTTAATTCTGCCGTTCCCGTCTTCCCGGAAATAGCCAATCCATCCCTTTTTGCCGTAGTTGCGGTACCCTTTAATACCACATCCCTCAATATTTCCTGTATGAACTTAGCATTATCTGGGCTGATTATATTCTCCTTCCATATCTGTCCAGTATCCTCACTTGCCAATAGAGTTGGCTTCAACATATTGCCTTCATTTAAGAAGGTTGTATAGGTAATTGCCATATGAAGAGCACTGCTTTCCACTTCCGCCTGCCCATAACTGGTATTGGCAAGTTGAACTTCATCCCCCAATTCACCACTGGAAGATATTGTAGAGCTGGGGATTGGATATTCGAAGGGCAACTGTTCGCCAAATCCAAATTTCTCTAGGCCATTTGCAAGGGATTTAGCTCCCATCTCAACACCTTTCATAGCGAAATAGATATTATCCGAACGGATAAGAGCATCGGCAATATCCACGGGTCCATCGCTCTCGGATACCCTCTTAACCTTGTAATTACCCCAGTCCTTCCCCTTAGCCCAGGTTAATCCCTTGATATCGATACCTTCGTCTGGCTTAATAGTACCATTTTTAAGCCCAATGGCAGCCGTGATAGGCTTAATTACCGAACCCGGAGCAAATGTTGCAGCAAATCGATTGATAACTGGAGTTTGTGGATCATTTTCCAATTCATCTAGTCGCTCCTGAGAAATTCCATACAAAAATTCATTGGGATCAAAGGCTGGACTACTTACCAATGCTAAGGTCTCACCAGTCTTGGGGTTTATTGCTGCCGATGTTCCAGATCTTTCTTCATAGGCATTGAATATCTCCCCTTGAACATCTACATCTATGGTTGTAACGATATCCTCCCCATCCTTTGCCGATTTTTCAGCTAATACCTCTTCTTCTCCATCCTCCTTAACGATGAATATCTTAGCGCCTTTTTCCCCCCTCAACTGCTCTTCATATAGTTGCTCCAATCCACGCTTACCTATAAGATCATTTGCAGAATATTGACCCGCTTCCTTCTCCTCCAACTCCTCCGCACTAATCGGCCCAATATAACCGGTTAAGTGTCCTGCAGCCTTGCCTAACGGATATACACGTCCCATTACCTCGCGAATTGATACTCCATCTACTTCTTTTAATTCAGTAATTGTGGATTCAGCCCCCTTAGGAAGCTTTTTAATAGGTACAAACAACTCCGGCCTCACCCAATCGGCACTCAATTCAGCATCGATTGCCTCCACGGGGATATCCAATAGTTTAGCAATCTTCTCCTTTTGTTTCTTCGAATTCTCTCCAAGCCCTTCGGGAACTATTCCCACCTCGTATACATGATCATTGGTAGCCAAGGGCTTTTTATTCCGATCTAGAATTTGCCCCCGCATGGGTGTGTCCGTATGAATTCTAACATTTCCACCATCCTTTAACGGTGGAAATATGAATCCAGGGTCCCATTTTATAAGCCATTTCCCATCCTTGCCCTCCCCTTCTTTAATAAGAATGGCCTTATATTCAAATTCTATCGGTCCACCTATGCTTTCCATAGAAACCACAAAGGGAATAGTTGCCGCTCCCTCCTTCAAAGCGGTCTTTAACTCCCCCTCGGATAATTCATCATAGGAGATCTTCAGCTTGGATATTCCAAGGTCTTTATAGATCTTATTATAACGATCTATGAATTGATCGGGTGGAAACTCCTCCCTGGCATCGGACGAAAGCATATCATACATCTCTTCAAACTGCTGATCATTCCATAATTCCACATATTGGTCAAATCTATCTTGGGGCGTCTCTGCCCCCTTCTTTGAACAACCAACAAGCGCTAATATAAGTGCCACAAATATAATAACAAATATTCCCTTCCTCATATATACTACCTCCCGCACAAGTACTAATTTTTAAACTAGGATCTAATGAAAGAACCTTATCTGTTACTTTATTCCAAACCCTAACCCTAAATATAATTATATACTATCTATATATCTAAAAGCCATCGATATAAAACGTTTCATCCGGATACTGATTATTCTCGGAATAGTACTCTAATTCTAGTACATAGCTCATCCCATCTATAGTGCCAGTTTGAAAAACTATTAGATGGGTTTCCTTATCTATGTAGAAGTCAAACTCTGCTACATTCTCTAAGGTCTCGGGGTCCTTATCTATATACATAATGTGATAAACATCATCATTATCATAGTCCTGATCATAGGGCCTTTTAAACCCATCCTTAAATCGTATAAAGGAACCCACATCACCCTCATTGAATTCCCTTAGGAAGGATATGGACTCATCTATAGCTGGTCTATTATATTGATGTTTCTTGGCAATTATATTCATTATAACATATTAGGAATTTATTGAATCATCCTATATGGTATTATAAATGGGATATATTTCGATAGATTTAAAAAATCCGCCCTCCATATATATACAGAAGGCGGAATATGTTTTATAGTCTCTTTATACTATCTCTGTTCCTCATATTTTCTCAATAGCTTTACGAATAACTTTGGTACTAAAGCCATGTTTTCTGGAGATTCCACAAAGGATATCCTAAATTGAGTTTTGCCAGGGTTATTGTCTTCATCCTCAACATTGTAGAATCCTTTCATAGGTGCCACCAAGAGGGTCATTTCAACTCCATCTATTTCAATGGAACCCCTTTCCGCACAGTATAGCACAAATTCTACTGAATCGAATCCAGGTTTTACCACATTCCTTACATCTATTACCGAGTAGATGGAGGCAGCTGGACTGGATACTATTAAAGCTGGTTCCTCTGCCTTAAGCCCATTATATACCTTCAATATCTGTTCCCTATAATAGTTTCTCTGCTGTTTACACCATTCAAGTATGCTTTCCTCACTTTCATGAGCCAACGCCCCAAATATATACTGGCCTATGGAATTTGCACAAAGGTTAGCAGTATATTCTGCAACGGAACGCTTGTTAAATTCTTTGTTATCCGTAATTACAGCACCTATCCTTAAGCCACAGGCATTCCATATCTTGGAGGTGGTTTCAATGCTAATCCTTCGTCCTTCAATTCCCGGCACGTCCTTATCCGATAATCCCCATATGCTTGACAGTTCCTCATCCCTATCATAGTATAGCCCCCTATAGGCCTCATCGCTTGCTAACCACATATTGTATTTAACGCAAAGCTCTGCCAATTCCTTTATAAGGTCCTTTGTATAGAACTGTCCCGTCGGGTTGTCATAGGGAATTACCAAAAGGGCCCCGGGATTATTAGCCCTAATAACCTCCTCTATCTCCCCAATATCCGGCAGAGTAAACTTCCCGTCCTCCCCCATATGTCGTGTTATGGTTACAGTTTTCCTACCTATTCTTTCAGCAAAGGATACATAATTGGTATAGGTAGGGTCGATCATCATAAGGGGTTTTTCATCGGTTCCAGCCGGTCCACATACTCCTAAGAGCAATAGCTCCATAGCTGCTGAACCGCCCTCCGTTATCTGAATATATAATTTCTCCGTATCGAAACCTTCGCTTTTCAATATATTTCTAAAGGCCTCCTGGGCTTCAATTGTACCCGCTGTTGTGGAGTATCTAATTACCCCATCGACAAATGGACTCTCCGGCGAATTGAGCTCAAACATCCTCTTCTGCATAGCCAAATTTGTCGGTAAAGATACATTTCCAATGGCAACATTTACCACCTTCTCCGGCTTTACCTTACGCTCCTCAAACTTTATTTGGGCCAGACGGACATCTGATGGTTTTCTTGATTTAAAATGTGCCGATAGAACTGGTTTATTCATTACTGATTTATCCATTATCATATATCCCCCTTCTTCAATTAACTTCCATATCTACCTGTCCTTATATTATAGCACTTTTGTTCAACATTCAATAAATGTTAAATTAATATCTTTCTTTTTGCAAATCCAATCCCCTCTTCTGCTCCACCCTATCCCTATTGAATAATATTTTATATAGTTCACTTATTATTAGAGGGATTAGAGCAAAGCTTGCTATAATAGCCCAATCCATTAAGAATAATGGTACCGTATGAAATATTACCTGCAATATTGGAATATATATAACGGCTAATAATAGCGAGAAGGATAGGGCAGTTGCATAGACCATGGTTGGATTAGAAAATATACCTATCTCAAGTAAGCTATATCTTTCAGACCTACTAGAATAGGCTCTCAATAGCTCTGCCGAAATCAAGGTAGCAAAGGCTATGGTTCTGGCCTTTATCAAACTATCTGAAAAGGCTCTAAGTCCCCAAATATATGCCATTAAAGATGTAACCCCTATGGTTATGCTCTGTACGATTATATCCAACATCATATCTCCATCTATTATGGGGGATTTAGGATCCTTAGGCTCCAACTTCATTAGACCTTCTTCGCCTTTTTCTACTCCCAGTGCCAATGCGGGAAAACTATCGGTTACCAAATTTAACCATAATAATTGTATAGGCAATAGGGGAATGGGTAGATTGAACAATATGCTCATAAATACTATTATTATCTCCCCTATATTACAGGATAGCAGGAAGAATACAAACTTCCTAATATTGCTGTAGATAGCCCTTCCCTCCTCTATAGCTGCTACTATGCTGGTAAAATTATCGTCGGTGAGGATTACATCTGCAGTATTTTTGGCCACATCTGTTCCAGTTATCCCCATGGCTACTCCAATATCCGCCTTCTTCAATGCCATGGAATCGTTGACCCCATCCCCAGTCATTGCAACGATCTCCCCATTGGCCTTAAGGGTAGATACTATCCTTACCTTATGCTCTGGAGATACCCTCGCATATACGGAGGTGTTGTTCACTATGGATTTTAACTGTTCATCTGAAACCCTATCCAACTCCTTTCCCTCTATTACCTGGTTGATGGATTTAGCTATCCCCAATTCCCTAGAGATGGCAAATGCCGTTTCCCTATAGTCACCAGTTATCATCACCGGCTTAATTCCCGCCTCTTTGCATTTAATTATGGCATCCCTAGCCTCGGCCCTAGGGGGATCTATCATACCCACCAAACCTACAAATACCATAGAGCTTTCAATATTGTCTGAACATGTATACTGGGGGGTATCATCATACTCCCTATAGGCTAGTGCTAATACCCTTAGGGCTTCCCTTGCAAATCTATTATTCACCTTTAATATCTTATTCTTAAGTACATCATCTAACTCTACCCTTTCACCATCTATATCGATATACTTGCATCGATCTATCACTATATCGGGTGCACCCTTTGTAAAGGATACTATCTTGTTTGGGATATAATCCCTATGAAATGTGGTCATCATCTTCCTCTCCGAATCGAAGGGAATCTCTCCAATCCTAGGATATTTGTCATTTATGTCATCCTTATCTATATCCCCCTTATATCCCAATGTGATTAAAGCCCCTTCCGTAGGATCACCTATAACGCTAAATATCCCATTGGCGCTATTGATATCTGCATCGTTGGTTAACATTCCTATGTGCAATATCCTTTCCAACTCCACAATGCTTTTAGGTTCTATCGTCTTTCCATCTAGCATAAATTTTCCAACCGGCTCATATCCCACCCCAGTTATATTGAAAACCCTATTACCCGCAAAGATTCTTGTAACCGTCATCTGATTTTGGGTTAAAGTCCCGGTCTTATCAGAACATATGACGGTAATACTTCCTAGGGTTTCTACAGCTAAAAGCTTCTTCACTATGGCATGCCTAGCTACCATTTTATTCATCCCCAGTGCCAATACTATGGTTACAATAGCAGGCAATCCCTCCGGAATAGCTGCAACGGCCAAACTTATAGCTACCATGAACATTTCCATTACCTTTCTGCCTTGTAAGGTTCCAATTATAAATACTATTACGCACACCATAATGGTGATCAAGCCTAGATACTTGCCTAATTCATTCAATTGCCTCTGTAATGGTGTCAACTCCTCATCAAAGGACTGAATATGGGTTGCTATCTTTCCTATTTCCGTATTATCCCCGGTCTCCACCACCACCCCGCTGGCCCTACCGTAGGCGATAATGGTACCCATAAATACCATATTATCCCTATCCCCCAGCGGAATATCCTCTTCATAGCCTTGATTTACCCTCTTATCTACAGGCATAGATTCTCCCGTTAGGGAAGCTTCATCCGCCTTTAGATTGGAACTTTCCACCAACCTTATATCCGCCGGGACTATATCTCCCGAATCCAGTACTACTAGGTCCCCAGGCACTAGGTCGGCTGCAGGAACTATGCCTAGATGCCCATCTCTTATGACCTTAGCGGTTGGGGAGGTCATCTTTTGAAGGGATTCCAATGCCCTTTCCGCCTTTCCCTCCTGATAGATCCCTAAAAATGCATTGATCAATACTATGGCCAATATTACAGCCGAATCCCTGATCTCACCAATGGAGATGGACACCAATGCTGCTACTATTAATATCAACACCAAAAAATCGGAAAACTGGTTAACGAGCTTTGAAATAAATCCTTCTTTGGGCTTTTCCTTCAATTGGTTTTTTCCATACTTGTTTAGCCTGTCTTGCGCCTCGGTATGACTAAGGCCCTTATCTACGCTCGTTCCCAAGTTCCTTATAACCCCTTCTATCTCCGGCTTGTACCAATTCATCCCCATCCTCCTCTTAAGATATCTATTCCTATATAATCTATATGGTTTGTCCTCTTCTATTATTACTTTTTATAGAACACAAAAAATACCAGTTGGAATTTAAAAATAAAATCCCAACTAGCTTTTGTCGTACCTTATTAAACTATGGGCCAGTTATAGACGTTTCAATGCGCCATTAGGCCTTGGCAATTCCTCCTCATCTATCCTATTGATCTTGCAGAAGTGTTCGAAGAACTGCTTTGCCTCCTCTTCTCCCTCGACATCCTTTCTAAGGGAAACTATATCCCGTAGGATTTGAGCCATCCACATATTTTTAAAATAACGCTGTCTTCCCGAATTCCACGTCATCCTATGAGGAAATCTCTTGTTGATGTAGTAATTCCAAAAGAGCATCTTCTCAGATTCCTGGTCTGAAAGGCGAATTCTATACCTAGGGTGGGCTGGAATATAGCCATCTTCACATCTTCTGCCGTTAAAACCCTCATCAGCCATGAATACGCCTAGTATACGCCTATCCTCTTCCTTCATATTGGAATCCCTCTTGGTTAAAAGGCAGCCGCTATTCTGGTTCATCCTAGCTAATCGCCTTGGCTGCCCCTTCCTATCCCCACTCTTTATCTCACCGGTGAAAACACTCCATTTTGTGAAAATATCATCCTCTTCTCCCTCTTCACACCAGAATACGGATTGTATGCTAGGATGAATCCTCCTGCTTCTTATGCGCTTTTTTTCCTCTAGTATACGCAATCGCTCCTGCTCCAATGCTCTTTCCTTCTCTAGCCTAATCGCTTCTTTTCTGCGCTCCTCTTCCCTTTCCTCTATCTTCCTTTTTACCAAATCTGCTGCCTTCTCATCCACTAATTTTATATATTTCCCAAATGCATCGGGAAAGACAAACCTCTTAGCGCCCGATTCAAACTCGACCTTTACATAGGAATCATTATAATTAGCCACATTGCCTCTACCAAAGGTCCTGTGTATTACCTCTTTGTCAACTAAATTCATCTATCTAATTCCCTCCACTTTATATATGCAATTTTCTATGGGTATCTATAGTCCATCCATATATCCGTTAAAATTGCCATCATTAGTATTATATCACTATGGGGGAAAAATATCAAATTTTACTATTGACATGTTCATATGTGTTGATATATAATATATGTTTTATTAAAATTAACACTTGATACTTGTTAAATTTATAGAATTATAAAAGGGACAGCCTCAGCTGTCCCTTTTATTACTAATCTTCAAATGCC